>JAIOPP010000058.1 GCA_021413845.1 Planctomycetia bacterium
GCGGGCAGGTGACCGCCCATCCGCCGATGGATGAAGTGCTGCGCCGCGTTCCTGAGATCGAATCACGTCCCGGCATGCTCAGCCTGACGATCGCCACGAGTTTTCAATGGGCCGACGTGCCGGATGTCGGCGCGTCGGTCATCGCCGTTGCCGACGGCGACGCGGCGCGTGCTCAAGCCGCGGCCGACGAGCTTGGCGATTGGATCTGGAGCGAACGGAAGCGCTGGTATGCGCCGCGAGTCTCGGTGCGCGAAGCCATCGCCGCCGGCGAGGCAATCGGACGCTACCCGATCATCCTCGCCGATCATGCCGACAACACCGGCGGCGGCGCTCCGGGGGATTCAACGGAGATCCTCCGCACGTTCCATGAACTCGATTTGCAAGACGCGCTGCTCTTGTACTTAGTCGATCCCGAAGCCGCCCTGGCAGCGCAGGCCGCGGGAGTCGGCAGTCGAATTCAAGTCGCGCTTGGCGGCAAGTCGTCGCCGGTGCAAGGTCCGCCGCTCGAGGTCGAAGCCGAAGTCGTGGCGGTCACGCAAGGGGCGTTCGCCTACGACGGCCCGATGTATGCCGGCCTCACCGGCAACATGGGCCCGTCGGCTTGGTTGCGCTTCGGAGGCGTGTCGGTCGTCGTCGTGACGACGCGGGAACAGCCGCTCGATCAGGCCTTTGCGCGGACGCTCGGCATCCGCTGCGATGCCATGCGCTATATCGCGGTGAAGTCGGCGGCGCACTTTCGCTCGGGCTTCGAAAAAACGGCCGGCTCGATCCACAACGTCGATGCCCGCGCGATTCTCACGCACGATTGGGGCACTTTGCCGTATCGTCGTCGGACGCGCCCGGTTTTCCCGGTCGAGATTCGCGATTAAGCTGGAAGGTCTCCGTCTTGCTCCGTTCGGCCTGTGGAAATGAATTCGTGTCGCGAGCCCCCTTAGTTCGATTTGCGTTCCTGCTGCTCGGTTGCGCGAGCTCGGCCTCGGCAAGCGCTGCGCCGATCGACTTCGTGCGCGATGTCCGGCCGATCTTCGCGAAGCATTGCTATGCTTGCCACGGCGCGGAGAAGCAGAAGGGTAATCTACGGCTCGACATCAAATCGGAGGCGTTCAAAGGGGGCGAATCGTATGGGCCGAGCATTGTCGCGCGCGAGGCGAAGAAGAGCCCGCTCGTTCAACTGGTGACGGAAGCGGACGCCGAACAGCGCATGCCCCCCAAGAGCGCGCGGCTATCCGATGCCGAGATCGCGACGCTGACGCGCTGGATCGACGAAGGAGCGAACTGGCCCGAGGGGGTCGATCTGGCGAAGCTGGAAGATAAGCGCGAGCATTGGTCGTTCAAGCCGGTGTCGAAACCGGTGCCGCCGCCGACGAAGGACGGCGCCTGGCCGCGCGGCGAAATCGATTGCTTCGTATTGGCGAGGCTGGAGCAAGCAGGTTTGCGACCGGCTCCCGAGGCGGATCGCGCGGCTTGGCTGCGGCGCGTATCGTTCGATCTTCTCGGCTTGCCGCCGACGCCGGAGCAGGTCGAAACATTCGTCGGCGACATGCGCGGCGATGCCTATGAGCGCATGGTCGACACGTTGTTGAAGTCGCCGCGCTACGGCGAGCGCTGGGCGCAGCACTGGCTCGATGTGGTCCGCTATGCCGACACGCACGGCTTCGAGGTGAACACCGAACGCCCGAACGCTTGGCCGTATCGCGACTACGTGATCGAGGCGTTCAACGCCGACGTGCCGTACGACCGGTTCATTCGCGAGCAGATCGCCGGCGACGCGCTCGGCAAAGATCCGGCGACGGGATTTCTCGTGACGGCGTCGGTGTTGCTGCCGGGACAAATCGGCCAAGACGAGCCCTCGAAGCGGCTGGCGCGGCAAGACGCGTTGGATGAGATCGTCGTGAACATCGGGCAGACGTTTCTCGGCTTGAGCGTCGGCTGCGCGCGCTGCCACGATCATAAATTCGATCCGATCGCCGCGCACGACTACTACGCGATGCAGGCCTTCGTCGCGGGAGTCGAGTATGGAGATCGGGAGCTGCGAACGCCCGAAGCCGAAACGCGCAAGCTCGAAGCGAAGCAATACAAGCAAGAGCTCGAAACGATACTGGGGCAACTCGCGCGCTATGTGCCGCAAGCGAAGTCGGGCACGGAGCGGCCGAGTCTGGGGACCAAGGCGACTTCGTCGGGCGATACGACCGTCGCCGATCGGCACGAACTGCGGCAGATCAACGACGGGCAGTACGGCAACTCGCGCAGTTGGATGTCGAACACCAAGGGAAGCGGCTGGGTCGTGCTCGAGTTCCCGCGCACGCACACGATCGAGCGAGTCGTCTGGGGGCGCGATCGCGAGAGCAAGTTCACCGACCGACTGGCGACGAAGTACAAGCTCGAAGTCGCCGACGACGCCGGCGCATGGCGGATCGTGGCCGACTCGCAGGATCGAAAAGCATTCGACGCGCGCAGCGATAAGCCGGCGCCGTTTTCCACGAAGGGGCTTAAAAGCGAAGAAGCGCAGGAAGCCGAACGGTTGGTCGCACGCCAGAAAACGCTCGAAGCGAAACTGACCGGCGCCGAGAACTCGCGGAAGGCCTTTGCCGGAGTGTTCCGAACTCCCGACGTGATTCATTTGTTGAACCGCGGCGATCCCGAACAGCCGAAAGAGGCGGTCGCGCCGGCGATGCTCGCCCTGTTCGGAGGTGCGAAGCCGGCCGCGAACGCCAATGAGCAGCAACGCCGGATGGCGCTGGCCGACGCGCTCGCCGCGCCGCACCAGCCGTTGACCGCGCGCGTCATGGTGAACCGCATTTGGCAGGGGCATTTCGGCACCGGCATCGTCGAGACCGCGAGCGACTTCGGGCGGACGGGAACGAAGCCGTCGCATGCGGAGTTGCTCGACTGGCTCGCGCAAGAGTTCGTGCGCGGCGGATGGTCGATCAAACACATGCACCGGCTGATCGTCCTTTCCGCCGCGTACCGGCAATCGACGCGGCACGACGTTGCCGCGGCAAAGAAAGACGCCGACGTCCGGCTGCTGTGGCGGTTCCCTTCGCGCCGGTTGGAAGCCGAGGCGATTCGCGACTCTATGCTCTTCGTGAGCGGCCGACTCGACCTGAAGATGGGAGGCACGGGCTTCAACTTGTTCGATAAGCGAGGGGGCCTGTCAGGCTTCGTGCCGGTCGAATCGTTCAGCGGCGAAGGTCTGCGGCGGATGATCTACGCGCATAAAGTTCGTCGCGAGCGCGATGCCGTGTTCGGTGCGTTCGATTGTCCGGACGCGGGGCAAAGCACGGCGCGCCGTCGCGAGTCGACTACGCCGATTCAAGCGTTGAGTCTATTCAACAGTCGCTTTACGCTGGAGCAGGCCGACGCTTTCGCCGCGCGCGTGAAAGCCGACGCCGGCGCCGATGTCGACGCGGCGAAGCAAATCGCGCGGGCCTATCGCTTGGCGCTCGGGCGGGATCCGAGTGCCGCGGAAGTCGTCGACGCGCAGACCGTCGTCGCGGGCTTCGGGCTCTCGACGCTTTGCCGTGCCTTGTTCAACAGCAACGAGTTTCTCTTCTTGCCATGAATCCAACTTCGCACCCTTATCTCGATCGGCGACGTTTCCTGGCCGACTCCGCCACGGCGCTCGGCTCCGTAGCGCTTGCGCAATTGCTGCGCACCGACGGCTTGCTCGCCGCGCCGTCGCCGGCGATCGACTTGGCACGGCCGTATGCGGCGCGGGCCCCGCACTTTCCCGCCAAGGCGAAGAACGTCGTCGTGATCTTCTGCGCCGGAGCCGTGAGCCAACTCGAAACGTGGGACTATAAGCCCGAGCTGACGAAGCAAGACGGGAAGCCGCTCGCCGGCGGACCCGCGGTGACGTTTCAAGGGCCGGCCGGAAATCTGGCTCGGCCTCAATATGCGTTTCGGCCTCGCGGCGCGACCGGCAAGATGGTCTCGGACATGATTCCGCATCTGGCGGAGTTGACCGACGACATCGCGTTCGTCCACTCGCTGACGAGCAAGAGCAACACGCACGGGCCGGCCGAAAACTTTCTCTCGACCGGCTTCGTGCTCGACGGCTTTCCAAGCCTCGGCTCGTGGGCGAGCTATGCGCTGGGAAGCGAGAACCAGGACCTGCCGGCGTTCGTCTCGATTCCCGACCCGCGCGGGGTGCCGCAAAACGGCTCGAACAATTGGGGGCCCGGCTTCTTACCCGCCGCGTTTCAAGGGACCACGCTCAGTGCGAAGGAGCAGATTCGCCATCTCACGCCGCAAGGAGTTTCGCCGGCAGCCGATCGTGCGGCGCGCGAGCTGTTGCAGCGGATGAACCAGCGGCATCTCGAACAACATCCGGGCGACGGCAAGCTCGCGGCCCGAATCGCCGGCTACGAGCTCGCCGCGCGCATGCAACTGAGCGTGCCGGAGCTCAGCGATTTGAAATCGGAACCGGCGCACATTCTGAAGCTCTACGGAGCCGACGACACGGCGAACCCGACCAAGGCGGCCTTCGCGCGCAACTGCATTCTCGCCCGCCGGCTCATCGAGAGCGGGGTGCGGTTCGTGCAACTCTTCAACGGCGCCTACGCCAGCGGCGGCGATCTGAATTGGGACGGCCATAACAAACTGAAAGAGCAATACGACAAGCATGCCGCGATTCTCGACCAACCGGCGGCCGCGCTGATTCGCGATCTCAAGCAACGGGGTTTGCTCAAGGATACGCTCGTCGTCTGGTGTACGGAGTTCGGCCGGATGCCGATGTTTCAGCGCGGGGCGCAAGGCCGGGACCACAACCCCGACGGGTTCACTTGCTGGCTCACCGGCGCGGGCGTGAAGCCGGGCGTGAGCCACGGCGTCACCGACGAACTCGGCCGGCAAGCGGTGGCCGACATTCACCCGCTCTACGATTTCAACGCCACGATCTTGCACCTGCTCGGTCTGGATCACGAGCAACTCACGTTCGAGCACAACGGCGTGCAACGCCGGTTGACGAACGTGGAGGGGCATGTGATTCGCGAAGTCTTGGCGTAGTCGCCGCAAGCCCCGCTCGAAGTGGGCTTCGCGATTTATAACTTCGTCGCGGTCATCCAGCCGCAGAAGAGCAGCGCGCGGACGAGCCCGTAGGCGATGATCGCGGAGACGGGAATGGTGAGGATCCAGGCCCAGATCATCTTCTCGATCACTGTCCAGCGAACGGCATTGAAACGCTTGGCTGCTCCGACACCCATGATCGCCGCGGAGACGATATGCGTCGTGGAGACCGGAATGCCGAAGTGCGAGGCCAGGCCGATGATCGAGGCCGAAGTGGTTTCGGCGGCGAAGCCGTGGACGGGCTGCAATCGCACCATCTTATGCCCGAGCGTTTTGATGATGCGCCACCCGCCGGCGGCCGTCCCCGCGGCCATGACGAGAGCGCAGAGGATTTTGATCCAAACGGCGATTTCGAGGTCGTGGCCGGGGGCGGGCAGGGGAGTGTGCAAGAACGCGAGCCAGGGGGGAGCGTCGGCCATCGAGCCGTCGGCCGTGCCCGCCGCGAGCGCCAGCGCGATGATGCCCATCGTTTTTTGTGCGTCGTTGGTGCCGTGCATGAAGCCCATGCCGGCGGCGCTCACCATTTGCGCCTTCCCGAACACGGTATTCACGAGCGCCGGCTTCCAGTTTCGTAACAGGAAGTAGAGCAACCCCATCACGAGCATGCCGAGCACGAAGCCTGCGACCGGCGAGCTGAACATGGGAATGCAGACCTTCCAGAGCAAGCCTTTGCCGTCGTACCAATGGTCTTTGTTGGGCTGCGACCAAATAATGACGTGCCAGCTTTCGGCCGCCGCGACGGCCGAGCCGATCAGGCCGCCGATCAGGGCATGGCTCGAACTACTCGGCAGGCCCCAATACCAAGTGGCGAGATTCCAAACGATCGCGGCCGTGAGCGCGCAGACGAGCACTTCTTGCGACACGACCCGGCCGTCGACGAGGCCCGAGGCGATCGTCTTGGCGACGGCGGTGCCCCAGAGCGCGCCGACGAGATTGGTCGACGCGGCGAGCACGACCGCTTGTCGCGGAGTGAGCACTTTGGTCGAGACGACCGTGGCGATGGAGTTGGCCGTATCGTGAAAGCCGTTGATGTATTCGAACATCAACGCCACGAAGACCACGACGAAGATCAGCGTCATATAGTTGTCTAACGATCGGCTAACAATTGGGCGTGAATAGACTTCGAGCGCGGCGCGAGTTTTTCGTTTTCCGGACCGGCCCTGGCAGAATCGTCGGGCGGAGTCGTCGAGCAGGGTCGTCAGGCAGAGCTACGTGTTCTTGAGCACGATATGCGAGATGGCGTTTCCGGCGTCGCGGCAACGATCGATGACTTTCTCCAGTAAGTCGTACAGATCGCGGACCATCATCGCTTGGATGGCTTCGTACTTGCCGCCGTAGACTTCGCGGAGCAAGTCGACCATCACTTCATCGGCCTCGCTCTCGACGGCTTGCAAACGGTCGTTGAGTGCTTTCACCGTGTCGAGCGGAGGCATCTTACGGAGCATCCGCACCATGTCCGACAGCGTGTGGGTGGCGCGCTCCATGAGCTCGATCTGGCGGTTGAACTCGACCGCTTGCAGTCGTTGCGGAGCGATGTTGAAACGCTCGGCGAACTTCTCGATCGTCTTGCAGATGCGATACAGTGCATACGACACCGTCTCGATGTCTTCGCGCTCCAAGCCCGTCACGAACGTGTTCACCAGCTCGAGGCTGATCTGCTGCGTGATCCGTTTGTCTTTGCCGAGCGAGAGGGCGAACTGATCGAGCGGATGAGGATGGGTCCGATCCTTCAGCAACTCGACCAAGAGCCGGGTCGAGGCGAGCGTCTCTTCGGCGCTGGCTTCGAGGAGGTCGAAGAATTTGGCGTCGTGGCTGAAAAACTTCTGAATGGAGAACATAGTGCTTTCGAAACGAAGAAGGCCGGGCGAACGAAACTCGGGAATCGATCCGAGGCCGATTTTTCGGGGAGCCGAATTGTAATGCGAAGCTCGCAGTCGCACCACTGACCGGTTGATAGAGATCGGCGCGATCGATTGAGCCTAAGGAGTGATATTTTCGTCGCGGTCGCGATTTTCCGGCGTTACAATTTCGCTCGGTTGGCCGGTATTCCGACTCCTTGCGAGGGCCGCTTTCATCGTGCCGCTGACCGGCATCTTTCCCGTTTCATAGCTAGTTTCGCAGCCTGTTCCTTCCCGTCGCCACCTCGACGCACCTACCCGCGAATCCCACTCGTGAACCACGCCATGCGATTCTCTCCCTTGGGGCGAGCCGTCGTCCTTGTCTTGCTTTCCGCTTTCTCCGCTGCGGGTCAAACCATGCCGCTCTACGATCGAGCTTCGAGTGCCGCGGGCGAAGGACGTTCGATGGTCGTCGCGCGGCGCGGCATGGTCGCTACGAGCCAACCGCTCGCCACGCAAGCCGGGCTCGACGTCTTGCGGCGCGGCGGTAATGCCGTCGACGCGGCGCTGGCGGCCAACGCCGTGCAAGGTGTCGTCGAGCCGATGAGTTGCGGCATCGGCGGCGACTTGTTCGTGATCTATTGGGACGCGAAGACGAAGAAACTGTACGGCCTCAACGCGAGCGGCCGGAGCCCGTATGAGTTGACGATCGACAAGGTCCGCGCCGCCGGCCATGCGAGCCTGCCGGATAAGGGGCCGCTGTCGTGGTCGGTGCCCGGCTGCGTGCGGGGTTGGGAAGACCTGCGAGCCCGCTTCGGCTCTTGGCCGCTCGCCGAAATTCTCGCTCCGGCCATCGAGTATGCCGACGAGGGATTTCCGGTAAGTCCCGTCATCGGAGCCGATTGGCAAGGCTCGGCCTCGATGCTTGCGGCGACTCCGGAAAGTAGTGCGACGTACTTGGTCGACAACAAGACCGCCGACGGTGCCGCAACCGGCCGGCGACGAGCGCCGCGCGTCGGTGAGATGTTTCGCAACCAGCGGCTTGCCGCGACCTACCGCCGGCTGGCGACGACCGGTGCCGACGACTTCTACAAGGGTTCGCTCGCGCGCGAGATCGTCGCTTATTCGCAGCGCACGAAAGGGTACTTCACCGAACGAGATTTCGCCGAGCATCACAGCGACTGGATCGAGCCCGTCGCGACGAACTACCGCGGCTACGACGTGTGGGAACTTCCGCCGAACGGCCAAGGGATCGCCGCTTTGCAGATGCTCAACCTGCTCGAACCGTACGATCTGCGCAGCTTCGGGCCCGGCAGCGCCGAGTATCTGCATCTCTTCGTCGAAGCGAAGAAGCTCGCCTACGCCGATCGGGCCCGCTACTACGCCGACCCGACGATGGCTGACGTGCCGACGGCGCGCCTGATCTCGAAGCCTTACGCGAACGAGCGCCGCAAGCTGATGAGCGCGGAACGTGCCATGGTCGCCATGCCGCCGGGAGATGAGAAGCTCGTTCACGGCGACACGATTTATCTCACGGTCGTCGATAAAGATCGCAACTGCTGCTCGTTGATACAGAGCAACTACTACGGCTTCGGCTCGCAATACACGGCCGGCGAACTCGGCTTCGCTCTGCAGAACCGCGGGGCGTTGTTTTCGCTCGACCCCAAGCACCCCAACGCGCTCGCGCCGCATAAGCGCCCGTTTCACACGATCATCCCCGCGATGGTGACGAAGGAGAACGAGCCGGTGTTTTGCTTCGGCGTGATGGGAGGCGACATGCAGCCGCAAGGGCATGTGCAGGTGCTGGTGAACTTGATCGATTTCCAAATGAATCCGCAAGCGGCCGGCGACGCCGCGCGCGTCCGCCATGGAGGCAGCGCCACGCCGACCGGTCAGCCGGCCGAGGCCGACGGCGGAACGGTTTACGTCGAAAGCGGCATCAGCGAAGCAACCGTAGCCAAGCTCCGCAAGCTCGGGCACGAGGTGGTTCGCTCGCGCGGCGGCTACGGCGGCTACCAGGGAATCTGGATCGATCGGCGATACGATACGCTGCTCGGTGCTAGCGAAAGCCGGAAAGACGGCTGTGCTGCCGGGTGGTAGCGAACCCCCATCGAGTCTCTCCGGTCGGCGACAATCGTCCAGAGTTTTCTTGACTCCCATCAAAGAATGCCGATATATTAGAAACAGCTGATGCCTCGCGCACGGCTTCCTGCCACGGACGTCCCCGCCTTCTATCGGAGTTCCACCCATGCTTTCGCTATCGGGTCGGCCCATTCGCAATTGTGAAGGGATCACGCGTCGGAGCTTGCTTAAGATCGGCACGCTCGGGCTCGGCGGACTCACGCTCGCCGACATACTCGCGCTGAGGTCGCAAGCGGCGACGAGCGGGTCGACTGTCGTGGGAGCCTCGAGCGCGCGGAAGACGAGCGTCATCTTTTTCGAAATGTCCGGCGGACCGACGCACTTCGAAACGTATGACCCGAAGCCCGAGGCTCCGCTGGAATATCGCGGGCCGCTGAAAGCGATTCCGACCGCAATCGCCGGCGTGAATTTCTGCGAAGTCCTTCCGGAGCAAGCGAAGATCGCCGACAAGCTCGCGATCATTCGTTCGATCCACCACGACTCGGGGAGCCACGGCACGAGCTCGCACCTGACGCAGACCGGTTATTATCTGCGCGACAATCAGAACCGCTCGAACGAGATGCCGTCGATCGGTTCGATCACGGCCCGCAATCGGGGCGCGAACGTGGAAGGGATGCCGAGCTTCGTGTCGATGCCCCGCGCGATGCGCTTCGGCACGGCTTCTTGGTTGGGGAAAGCCTACAACCCATTCGTGGTCGACAAAGATCCGTCGGAAAAGAACTTCAAGGTCAACAACTTATTCCTCGAAGATGGCCTGACGCTCGGCCGGCTCGACACCCGCCGCGGTCTGCTCGACGCGCTCGATGTGCAGCGTCGGATGGTCGACAACGAAGGGGTGTCGGCGGCGATCGATCAGTTCACGCACCAAGCCTTCGACATGCTCACGACCGATCGGGCCCGCGCGGCTTTCGATCTGACGAAGGAATCGGAAGCGATGCGCGAGCGCTACGGACGGAACTTGACCGGACAATCGCTCCTCTTGGCGCGGCGCTTGGTCGAGTCGGGCGTGACGTTCGTGACCGTGCGGATGAACGAAGGGTGGGACGATCACGGAAACATCGACAAGGCGATGCAAAAGAAAGGCCCGGCCTTCGATCGCGGGCTGGCCGCGCTCATCGGCGACCTGTACGAACGGGGCCTCGACCGCGACGTGATGGTCGTGGCGATGGGAGAGTTCGGGCGGACGCCGCGCGTCAACCGCAACGCCGGCCGCGACCATTGGGGAGGCGTGATGAGCGTGATGATGTCCGGCGGCGGCTTACGCGTCGGGCAGGTGGTCGGCTCGAGCAACGCGCGCGGCGAGGTGCCGCAAGACAATCCGTATCGGCCCGAGAACGTGTTGGCGACCGTGTACCGCCATCTCGGCATCGACCCTGCGGCGACGCACGACGATCTGACCGGTCGCCCCCGTTACATTCTGGAACGTCGCGAACCGATCCGCGAATTGATTTAAGCCGGCGGCCGGCGACTACGGTTGCATCCGCGCTTCGAGCGTTTTGATTCCTTCGCGATAGACCTCGAGCACGCGCCGGCGCTCGTCGTCGTTGGCGAAGGCGGCGCGCTTGGGAATCACGTCGAGAGCGCGGCGCATTTCGGCGAGCATGAGCTCGGCCGTCGGGCGGTGAAACGCTTTCTTGTCGCCGATCTCGACGTAGATCGGGCTCGTATGCGCGAAGAGCGCTCGGTCGAGCTCGTGCTTCGGCTGGTCCCGATCGGGAATGCGGAGCGCGAGCCAGCCCGACTCCTGGAGTTCGAGCTCGCTCTCGGGCGTGCCGTCGAGCTCGGCTACGAAATGCTCGCCGACTCGCTTCGTCGGCACCGTGCGCACGACCCGCCCGTTGTAAACGACTTCGATCGCGCGGAAGTCGTGTCGCCCGATGCCGCGGGCATGGAGCGTCGCCGTGCGCGGGGCATCCAACCGCAATTCATCGCCGACCTGTTGCGTCTCTTTGCCGGCGAAATCGAGCGAGAATTTCAAGAGCGGGCCGTTCGTGATCGTCGTGCGACCACGCTCCAGTTGCTTGAGCCAGGCCGCCGGTCGCATCACATCGATTGCCTGCGCTTCGTTGTCGTCAGGCACATACACGCGCGAAAAATCATCGATGAACCAGTCGGTGCCGGTCGAGAAGGGGACCTTCAAGCCGATGTTCAAGTAGCGATAGTACGTTTCGTCGTAGCTGCCGTGATGGGCGCCGCCGTCGTTGATGTTCTGCGCATGCAGCCGATCGCCGAGCCAACTGGGCACGTCTTCCAAACCGAAACGGTTGTGGCACCAGATGACCGTCGCACCCTGGCGGCGCGCCTCTTCGATGCCGGGTCGCAAGGCCGGCGCGTCGGTGCCGGTGCGCATGATGCCGGGCCCGATGCTGACTGGTTGAATGAGTTGTTGAATGTTGAGAAACATCACATGGCCGTAGCCTTCGTCGCCGGGGCCGAAGTTGTGGCGATGTTCTTCACCGTTGCCGAACATCGTGCCCGACTGCGATAGCCGCGCGAGATCGCCGGCCGTCAACACGTTCGAGATATACGCTTTGTCGTCGGGCTTGCGCTCCAAGTGGGACACGAAGACGATGTCGAGCCCATCGGTTTTAGGGACGAGCATCAGGTAGCGATGCATCTCGTCGAAGCTCATGTCTTTGAGATGCAGATGCGTGTTGCCGGAGCGCAGCACTTCGTGGTGAGCATGGAAGATGCGCCGCATCCGGAGCTCGAGCTTCTTCTCGTTGCCGTGGGTCAGGTCGACCTCGGCCGTGGCCCGTTCGGTTTCCAAGCCATGCACCGCTTCGATGCGGAGCTTGCGGCGCGGCAAGCGGAGCTTTGTTTCGGCGTGGAGTGAGAACCAATTGAGGGCTCGATGGATTTCGCCGGGAAGCTGAATAGCGCGGCCGTCGTCGGCGTTCGTGATGCGCACCAGAGCCGGCAGGAGTCGGCCCTGGTCGTCGACGAGCCGGATCGCGAGTTCGGCCGTTTGCTCAAGCGGCAACTTCGCGGCGGCGGGGTCGGCCTGAGCCAGCGCGACTTGCTCGACCTCGCGCCGTCGCTCGTCGGCCGCTTCGCGCGTGAGGTCGTGCGCGAAGCCGGCTGGAACGAAGAGCAACGCGAGCAGGAGCGGGCGGCGCCAGTTCATGGTCGTTTTTTCCCGGATGCTCTTTTCGTAACGTAATTTCATGATTCTTCAGTTACATCGACTACGTTTCCGCTTGTCGAGCAGCCGTAGATCATAACGTCGTCGGGGGCGTCAAATCCACTGACGGCCGGCAGCCCGCGAGAATACAATGAAGACTCGTTCGCTCCCGCTATTCGGCCCGACATCGATTTTCATGAAATCCGCTTTTTCGGTCATCATCGTTGCGGCCGTCGCCTGTCTGCTTGTCATCGGTGCGCAGGCTCCGGCGGCGGAACCGCCCCTCAAGCAGCCGGCGGCGCATGCGGTGATGCCCGAGCGGCATCGGGCGTTGTTGCAAACGCACTGCCTGAGTTGTCATGGCGCCCGGAAGCAGGAAGGGAAGTTTCGCGTAGACGATCTCTCTTTTACGATCGCGAACATCGAGACGGCGGAGCGATGGCAGAAGGTGCTCAACGCGCTTAACTCAGGAGAGATGCCTCCGACGGACGAGAAGCAGCCGGCGAATAAAGCGAAGACCGATTTTCTCGACGATCTGGCGAACGTCATGGTCGCGGCGCGGAAAAGCCTCGGCGATCAACACGGCGTCATTACGATGCGCCGGCTCAATCGGCGCGAATACCGCAATACGCTACGCGAACTGCTCGGCACCGAGATCAACGTGAGCGAGCTGCCGGCCGATACCGGCACCGGGGGCTTCGACACCGTGGGCTCGAACCTCTTCATGTCGGCCAATCAATTCGAGCAATATCAAGCGCTCGGACGGGAAGCGCTCGACGAAGCGTTCGCTTGGCAGGCTGCGACGACGATCGAGAAGAAGCTGCGCTACGAAGCGGAAACGACGACGCCGATCGTCGCCAAGTTCGTCGCGTATCAGATCGATGCCAGAGAGCGGGCGCAGCGCTGGGTCAAGGCGGTCGAGGAAGCCGCCGCGCGACCCGAGAACCGCGACCTCGTCGCTCAGCTCAAAAAGGAAGCGAAGAACGACGCGATCTTCCGCCGCTCGTGGGACAAAATCCCCGGCGCTCCTTCGCCGCGCTCGTTCGGCTTCGACAAGAAAGGGGAGAACGATGCCGATCTCGCCAACGACTCCTTAGGAGCGGGCTGGCTTCCCTATCATCAGTATTATCTCCGGCAGCCCGGCGTCGACCGGGGAGCGTATCTCGGCACTCAAACCCGACATCCCGCCGAGTTGAACGTGCAGTACATCGAGTTGCTGGTGCCGTTCGATTGGCCGGTGGGTGAGTATGTCGTACGCGTTCGCTTGGCAGCCACGAACGACTCGCGGCCTGAGCAGCGGTTTCTGGAGTTCGGCATTCATCCCCGCACCGGTCGCGTGATGAGTACGCATGAAGTGACCGGCACGATGGACGCGCCGCAAGTGATCGAGATTCCTCTCACGCTGACCCGAGGACACGCGGTGCGCGAGAACCGGACCCTGTTCATTCGCGAAAAGGGATCGTGGGACAGCAACGAAGAAGGAGGACGTCGACGTTCCGAGGCGGTGAAGCGCAACGGCATCGGGCCCGAGGTTGCGCTGTGGGTCGACTGGATCGAGGTCGAGCGCAAACCGAATATCGGTAAGCCGAAGCCTCCGGGCATTGCCGCGCTCGGCATTCCGCTCGACGATAAATCTCCCACTCCATCGAAGCCCGAACTGCGCGCGGCTCTGGAGCGGTTCGCCGTCGAAGCGTTTCGCGGGTCCGAACCTCCGGCGAGTTACCTGGACCGGTTGCTCGCTCTGTACGACGTGCGGCGCAGCGCCGGCGATCAGCATAGCGCGGCCTTGAAACAAACTCTTTCGGTCGTGCTCGCGTCGCCGATGTTTCTCTATCTGTCCGAGCCGGCGTCCGACGATCGACGCCGGCCCCTCTCGAACAACGAGCTCGCCGTTCGGCTCTCGTATTTCCTCTGGGGCTCGCCGCCGGATGGCGCGCTGCGCGATCTTGCCGGGCGGGGGGAGTTGATGAGGCCCGAGGTGCTCGCGGCGCAGACCGAGCGGCTGCTCGACGATCCTCGCGCCGAGGGATTCATCAAAGCTTTCGTCTATCAATGGCTGGGGCTCGACCGGCTTGATTTCTTCGAGATCAATCTCGCGCTGCATCCGCGCTTCGATGCCAGCACGCAGATCGCCGCGAAGCACGAAGTATACGAGACGATCGAACATCTCTTGCGGCACAACGGCAGCTTGCGCGACCTGTTGAAGTCCGATTACGTGATCGTCAATCGGGTTCTGGCCGATTACTACGGCCTCGGCGGCGTGCAGGGAGATCACTTCCGCAAGGTCGTCGTGCCGCCAGGCTCGCCGCGCGGCGGCTTGCTCGGCATGGCCGCGGTGCACGTGATGGGAGGCAACGGCGAGCATTCGAGCCCGGTCGAACGAGGCGCTTGGGTGCTGCGCAAGCTCTTGAACGATCCGCCGCCGCCGGCACCCGCGAACGTGCCGCTGATCGCGCGTCTCGCCGGAAAATCGTTGACGACTCGCGAACGGTTGATCGCGCACCAAGAGGAAGCGCAGTGCGCGAGTTGCCATCGAAAGATCGATCCCATCGGCTTAGGGTTGGAGAATTTCGATGCCGTCGGGCTATGGCGAACCGAAGATAGCTATCAAGCGACGGGGGCCAACGGCCGGCCCGACCCGAAGACGAAGAAGACTTGGCTCATCGATCCGGCCGGCGCTTTTCATAACGGCGCTCCGTTCCAAGATTATTTCGAGCTGCGCGAGCTGATCGCTGCGAAGCCCGACGACTTCGCGCGCGGGTTCAGCACGGCACTCGTCGAGTATGCGCTTGGCCGGCCGAGCGGCTTCAGCGACGAACCGCTGCTGGAAACCATGTTGCGGCAAGCGAAGGAGAAGAACTTCGCGCTGCGCGAGTTCATTCACGCGCTGGTTCGCAGCCGAGAATTTCAAACCAAATGACGAGCTCGATCGACAAAGGAATCTCTATGAATACGCGTCGCCATTTCTTGCGGTCGGGCACGGCGGTCATCGCGCTGCCGGCGCTCGAGTCGCTCGGCTTCCGCCGTTTCGCCGCCGCCGCGGCTCCCGTCGCGCCGCCGAAGCGACTCATGTTCCTCGGCTTCGGCTGGGGAGTGACCGAAACCACGTGGTATCCCGACGTCAAGCAGTCGGGCACCGACTACACGCTACCGGTCGGGCTGCAACCGCTGGCGCGCCACAAGGCCGACTTCACGGTCGTGCAAGGTTTGTGGAATAAGTATTCCAACGAAGGGCACTGGGGGAGCACGATGTGGCTCACCGGGGCGAATCGTTACGCCGAGCCGGGCCAGAGTTTTCACAACAGCATTTCCGTCGATCAAGTCGCCGCGGCAAAGCTCGGGCTGCAAACTCGATTCGCTTCGCTGCAATGCAACGGCAGCGAAGTCGGCGACCGCTCCGGCCATGGACCCGGGCTTTCGATGGCTTGGGACGTGAGCGGCAAGCCGATCGGCGGATTGAACGGCCCGTTGGCGGCCTTCCATCGGCTGTTCTCGAAAGACACGACCCCGCTCGAGCAACGCAAGGCGATGCTCGCTGAGCGGCGCAGCGTGCTCGATACGGTACTGGAGAATGCGCGCTTCCTGCAGCGCGGCCTCGGCAAGCACGACAACGCGAAACTCAACGAGTATTTCCAAGGGATTCGGGACATCGAGACGCGCCTCAGCAAAGACGAGCAATGGCTCGGCGTGCCGCAGCCGCGCGCGACCGTGGCCGAGCCGAAGCCGGGGCTGGAAGGGCGCGAAGAGATCAAGCTCATGTACGACATCATGCTCGCGGCGATCCAGACCGACAGTACGCGCGTGCTCACTTATCGGCAACCGGTGAGCACTTTGCTGACGAGCCTCGACATCAAGGTGCATCCGCACGACATGAGCCACTACCACTCGACGCTCGGCGAAAAGCTCGACGCCTCGCAGCGCCGCGACCTGGCGCAGAGCGAACTGCTAGCCGGGCTGATCGACAAGCTGAAAGCGATGAAGGAAGCCGACGGCACGAGCTTGTTCGACCATACCGCGGTCGCCTACGGCAGCAACATCCGCACGGGCCACTCTCTCGACAACTGCCCGACGATCCTCACCGGCGGCGGTGCGGGGATCAAGCTCGGTCGGAATCTCGTTCTGCCGAAGGGAACGCCGCTGTGCAACGCCTGGCTTACGCTGCTGCACGGCATCGGCATCGAAGCCGAACGCCACGGCGACAGTACCGGAGTCGTGAAAGAGCTGATCGCATGAGGGACGCGGCCGAGGCCCGATCATGCGTCGGGCGAAGATCTCTCGCCGGTCTCTGCGCTGCGTTTCTCGGCATCGGGAGCGTCGTCGCCGCCGGAGGCGATGACAAGCCGCCGGGGTTTAAGATCGCGACGAAGCGCGACAGCGATACGGTGACCGTCGCGGTCGAGAAAGATCGGACGGTGTTCTCGGTGCGGAGCCCGGTCGGCATCGGCCAAGCGATCATCGAACGGACGGACGAGAAGTGGCCGGCGTGCGTGGTGCTGCGATTGCATCTGAAGGGGCTGGAGAGCTTTCAAGTTACGAACGGCAAGGTCGCGCTCGAAGCGTCGGTGTCGAGTCAGGCCGATCGGCCGGAACCGCGGCTCTGGAAAGACGGCCGAGAGGATGCTCCGCTCGATCGGCGGAGTCCGCTCTGGATGGAGATCCGCATGGTCGGCGGCGACGGCAAGCCGGCTAAAGGAGTTCCGTTGAACGACGGCTACTTCGAGCTGCCGCTTCCCGCGGCGTTCTTCGCGCAGAACCCGAACTCGATCACGCTGAAGTGGATCGACTTTTATCGGGGGTGAACCGCCGCGGCTTCGTGTCGAAAGGGGACGGATCTTTCCGGAGGAGCGACGGCTTAACGCGTGACCTCGCAGCGTGGTAATGTTCGCCGCAGTTTTTCCGCACCCGCGTCGGAGACCTTCGTGCCGAGACAGAAAAGTTGTTTAAGTTTCGTCAGTCCTTCGAGATGGGGCAGGGCGGCATCGTCGATCTTGGTGCCGGAAAGCCCGAGGAGTTCTAGGTTTTTCATTCCTTGGAGATGCGCGATCGCCGCATCGTCGACTTTCGTGTCGGTGAGAAATAGTTTTCTTAGCGACGTCGTCTCCTTGAGGATCGTGAGGCCGGTTCCCGAGATTCCGGTTCGGGTAAGATCGAGTTCTTCGAGGTGCCGAAGTCCGCGCAGATGAATCAGGTCGGCATCGGTAAGCTTCCGCTCGCCGAGATGGACGCCGATGACTTCGTTTCGCTCGTCGAACGTGATCCTCGCGCCGAGTTTCTTGAGCGCGTCGAGGGGCTCGGAGCGGGCACGGTCGCCGGCGAGAAGCGGGGCGGCGGCGAGGATCGCAGCGGCAGTAAGAATGATCGGCAGCAGCGAGGGAATGCGCATGGGTGTCTCCGGGCGGTCGGGGTTCGTATCGTCCGATTCATCGCTTTCGACAGCGAATCAAAGCACCTTCGCCTTTAAGTCCGGGAACACTTTGCCGACCTTGCCGAGCAGGTAGTCGCCGTAGGTGCCGTTGAAAACGTGGACGCTGGTTCGGTCCCAGCGCGAGGAGCGGTCATCCGGAGCGACTTCGCCCGAAGGGAGCTCGATCGGTTGCACCGGCGCGAAGAAATTGGGATCGAAGAAGAACGGAAACGAGAGCCGATCGCGCGGCGCCGGGTTGCGAACCCGATGGGGCGTCGAACGGTAGACGCCGCGCGTCATCCGGTCGAGCATGTCGCCGATGTTGCAGACGAACGAGCCCGGCACCGGCGGCGCCGCGATCCACTTCGCTTCCGACTTCACTTCCAGGCCGCCGGCGTCGTCTTGCAGCAAGATCGTGAGGAGGCCGTAGTCGGAATGCTCGCCGACGCCCCAGAGCTCGCCCTGCGCGTGCGGCGGCGGAGGGGGATAGTTGAAGATGCGGAACAGCGTGAGGGGCTCGCGCGTGCCGTGGTCGAGGAAGTAGTTTTCGTCGAGACCGAGCCCCAGCGCGATGCCGGCTAGGAGGCGTTGCCCCAGCGTCGTCAACGCGGCCATGTATTCGAGCACCGCGGCGCGCAGCCCTGCCGGCTCTGCGGGAAACAAATTCGGCCCGTGTAGCGGAGTGCCGGCTTGGACGAGCGGGTCGTCGGAGGGGAGCTCGCGGCCGAAGTAGAGCCCTTCCTTTTGGTCGGGCTTGCCGGAAGTGAGCTCGTCGCCGACGCGGAAGTAGCCTCGCCAAGCGCGGCCGCCGAGGCTCATCGCGATGCGCTGCTTCGCATCGCCGGGCTGCGCGAAGAACTCGCGCGCCGCCGCGTGCAGCCGACGTTGCAACTCCTCGTCGACGCCGTGGCCGACGACGTAGAAGAAGCCGCTCTCTCGACAAGCTTCGTCGATCCGAGCAGCGACCGCGCTCCGGCCTGCTCCGGAGACGACGAGCTGCGAGACATCGATGAGCGGAATCCGCGAGAAGTCGTCGGACATGGAGCGCCTGCCGAGATGCGTAATCGTGCGGTCGGCCCCATGGTGGGCTTCGCACCATGGTCGAGTATATCGAGCGGCGTAGGGTTCGTCGCGCGGCTATTTTCCTGCACCGTGTTTCCTACGCCGTGAACTCGTTTTATTCGATCTTGCAATTCGGCAGAGCTTTTTGCAGGGCTTCGATGTCGGCCGGGGCGGCTTTGCTGCCTCTCAGGCCCAAGAGTACGAGCGTGGATACTTTCGCCAGCGGCGCGAGGTCGGAGACGAGCGTGTTGCTGCAATAGAGATGCGTCAGGGGCATGCCGCTTAACACGGACAGATCGGAGATCTTCGAGCCGGAACAGCTCAAAACATTCAGCGACATTCCTTTCAGCGGCGACAAGTCGACTACCGGCGCGGACTGGAAGCTCAAGCTTTGCAGCGGCATCCCTACGAGCGGTGAGAGGTCGGATACTTGCGTGCCGCTACAGGCAAGATTTCGCAGCTTCAGGCCTTGAAGAGGAGATAGATCGGCGAACTTGCAGGTGCCGCCCGCAGCGCTGCAATCTAGAGTTCTCAAGCCGGTCAGGGCTCGCACCGGCGAAATATCGGTGACGTGGTCGGAGAGAAAACGAAAGTCCGTGACGACGCCGTCTTCGATTTTGGGAGGCCCCTTTTTATCGGCACTCGTAACGATTCCGTCGAAGCCGGGATTCAACTCGACTAACTTCTTCGTCACCGCTGCGATCTGCTGCTCGGCCGGCATCGCGGCTATGTCTTTCATCCACTGTCGAAAGGCTGGGTCGTCGATGTTCGTGGTCGGCTTCGGCGAACCGCTCGGCGAGGTTGTCGTCGCCGTCTTGGTCGAGACCTGCGGCGAGTCGGTCGCAGGCACCGCCACTCGAACGACGCGAAAGCCGTTGTTGTCGACCAAGTTTAAGGGAGAATTACTCTGTCGGTGCGCGCTGCGGCAGAGGGAGGCTGCATGACGCCAATTACCGCCGCGGAGGACGCGATTGAGGCCGGACGCCGGGCCGACCGGATCGTTGAGCGCCGACGTCGCATATCGCTTGTCGTCGAAAAAATCATCGCACCACTCCTGCACGTTGCCCTGCAGGTCGAACAGACCGAAAGCGTTCGGCGCGAGCATGCCCACCCGATGCGCCTGGCCGGCGGCATTGGCGTTCGTCCAACCATACTTGCCGAGCTCGGCGGGGTCGTCGCCGAATGAATACTGCGTCGTCGTCCCGGCTCGGCAGGCGTATTCCCATTCCGCTTCGGTCGGCAGCCGGTAGAGGGCCTGCTCTTGGTCGGAAAGCCATTTGCAGTAAGCCACCGCATCGCTCCAGGTAAGGAGCGCGGCCGGGGAATCGTCGGTCACCGCATAGCCGGGATTGAGATAAGTCCGTAGCTGCTTGGGAGGAGCGGTCGAGGGTTGGCCGACGGTCGCTGCCGGCGATGGAGCGGTCTTCGCTGCGATCTCCGCCACGGTCTGATAGCCCGTGGCGGAAAATTTCTTAAATTGGCCGATCGTCACTTCCGTGGCGCCGAACCAAAACGGCTGTGTGATCACGACTCGATGTTGCGGGCGCTCGGCCGGTTGGGGGCTGTCGGTGCTTCCCATCATGAACTCGCCGGGCGGGATCAGGACCAGCTTCATGCCGACGCTATTCGGCGTTTCGACCTCGATGCCGAGATGCTTGGCCCAAGCGGCTTGATGGGCCTTGGCCTGAGCGGCGTCGAACGGGGCTTGGGCGAGTAGAGGAGCGGGGCCGAGCGAGGCAGCTTGAGTAGTCGTCTTGGCTGGATCGTCCCACTCGATCTTGCAGTTCGGCAGAGCTTTTTGCAGAGCGGCGACGGAGGCGGGAGTGACTTTGGTTGATCTAATAGCCAAAGATTTCAAACTCTTACATCCCAGCAAGGGCAAAACATCGGTTACCAGCGTGTCATGAATCTCAAGGCTGGATAAGGGCACTCCCTCGAGTGGCGAAAGGTCGGACACGCTCGTGCCGCCGCAATTCAGATGCTCTAGCAGCATTCCTCTTAACGGCGATAAATCGGAAATCGGGGGGGACCATCCACAAATTAAATATGTCAGTTTCATTCCTTGAAGTGGTGATAGATCAACCAACTGACCTTTGCCTGGACCGCTGCCCATCATCCTTAGACGTCTTAAACCGAATAATGCCCGGACCGGCGAAATATCCTTCACTTTGTCAATATAGAACATCAACTCGGTAACCACGCCGTTTTCAATCTTAGGCATTCCTGTTCCAGGGACACTACGGACATTTCCTTCAAACCCCGGATTCAATTCCACCAACTTCTTGGAAACGGCTTTCCATTGCTCCTCCGCAGGCATGGCCTGAACTTCTTTGATCCACGCTAGGAACTCAGGTGAGTTGAAATCCGTGATCGGCTTGGTTGGAGCGGCGGCGGGGACGGTGGGCAGAGGAGTGACGCTCGCCGTCGTTGATGCGGCGGCAAGTTCTCGGACGATGCGGAAGCCGAAATACTTGTCACGGAACGACGGCGTGCTGCTGCTGCGAGTCGCACTGCGACAGTTGGAAGCGTTGCCGTGCCAGTAGCCGCCACGGCATGAGCGAGAGGAGCCGAAGGATGGGCCGTATGGGTCGTTCGGCGTAGCTGCTGAATACCATTTCTCATCGTAAAAATCTCCGCACCATTCGTACAAATTCCCTTGCATGTCGAACAAGCCGAAGTTGTTCGGCAACAGCGTGCCCACCGGATGCGACTTGCTGCCGGAGTTCTTGTGATACCAAGCGTATTGATCCAACAATGCCCAGTCATCGCCGAATGAATACTGCGTCGTCGTCCCGGCCCGGCAGGCGTATTCCCACTCGGCTTCGGTCGGCAAGCGGTAGAGAGCTTTCTCTTGCGTCGAAAGCCACTGACAGTAGGCCACGGCATCGTTCCAAGTGATGTAGGCCGCCGGCAAATCGTCGCTCGCAACGTAGCCCGGATTGAGATAGGTTTTCGATTCGGCAGCCTTCTCCGCTTCCGTCTGATAGCCCTTTGCGGCGGCGAACTTCTTGAACTGTCCGATCGTTACTTCGGTAGCACTCATCAGCAGCGGCTTGGTGATGACAGCCTTATGTTGAGGCCGTTCGGCCTTTTCTATGCGGCTGATGACTCCGCTATCGACCTTGATTTCGTCGGCCGCTTTCAATGCGGCTTCGACCTCGGCATCGGTGCTGCCCATCATGAACTCGCCGGACGGGATCAGCACCATCTTCATGCCGACGCTGTTGGGCGTCTCGATTTCCATGCCGAGATGTTTGGCCCAGGCCGCTTGATGGTGCTTGGCTTGGGCGGCGTCGAAGGGGGCTTTGGCGAGAGGAGGAGCGGAGGCTTCGTAAGTCTTATCCAGCTCGCAGACAACACGTAGGCCCATCGAGTGAAATAGATAGGATTCATCAACAGCATGACGATGACCCGAGCGGCAACTCAGCAGACCGTGGTCGCCCGCTCCGCCACCGCGCAGTACGCGTTTCGTTCCCTGCGTCGCCCCTTGTGGGTTCGTAGTGCTCGACACCTTGTAATAGTCCGCTAACATCCAGTCTGAACACAATTCCCAAACGTTGCCATGCATATCGTAGCAACCAAAGGCATTAGGACGGTAAGACCCAACCGGCGTACGACGTTGCGATGGTGAACAACTGGCGTCGGCTTGCGCGAGCGTCGGTCCGAAGGCATAGGCGGTCGTGGTGCCGGCGCGGCAGGCGTACTCCCATTCGGCTTCGGTAGGCAAGCGGTATCGCCGGCCCATCAACTTTTCAGCCGGAAGCTCCGATAGCTTTTTGCAATACTCGTCTGCCTCTTGCCAACTGACATTCGATGCGGGATCTCCTAAGGCCGACTGCGGGTCGGGGCCTTGCGACATGATTCGCTTCCATTGATCGACGGTGACCTCGTAGACTCCCACATAGAAGGACTTGTCAATGATCACGCGATGCAGCGGCGATTCTTGGCCCTGATGCCCCGGTTCGCTCGCCGGCGTTCCCATTTGAAATTCGCCGGGTGGAATCAAAGTCAGCTTCATCCGAATCGAATTTTCGATCGACACGGGAACGCCCAGATGCTTCGCCCAGGCGGCTTGATGGGCCTTAGCTTGCGTCGCGTCGAAGGGAGCGACGGCGAGGGGCGGAGCGGGGCCGAGAGGGTCGGCGGGTTGCGGTGCGGTTGTCTTGGCCGGATCGTCCCAGTCGATCTTGCAATTCGGCAATGCCTTGCGCAGCGCCTCGATCGCGGCCGGAGTGACTTTCGTCGCCCGCAGATCGACCAACCCGAGCCTCGGACATTCCGACAAAGCGGAGATGTCGACCACCGGCGTTCCCTGACACGTGAGCACTCGGACCGACGAGCCTCGTAGCGGGTTCAAGTCGGTCACGAGCGAATGGTCGCAATTGAATCTGTCGAGCGGCATCCCCGTGAGCGGCGTGAGGTCGCGAACGCGCGTGTGCGTGAGGTTCAAAAAGGTCAACCGCATCCCCTGCAGCGGCGTCAGATCAGAGATCGGGTTCTTGGGACAATCCAAGTTTTCCAGCGCCAGCCCGGCCAGCGGCCGGAGGTCAGTGAGGACTCCTTTTTCCGGCCCAGATCCGGGACAGAGGATCAATCGCAAGCCGGGAAACGCTCTAAGCGGCGAGAGATCGCGAACTGCGTCGGTGCCGAAGCCACAGGAGAAGACCACGCCGTCTCTGATATCGGGCGCCCCGCCGCCATGGTGGTTTTTCATCTCGCCGCTGCAGCCCGGATTCAGCTCGATCAGCTTCGCGGAGACTCGCTTGATCTGCTCTTGGGCAGGCAGCGCTTGAACTTCCTGCAGCCAAGCTTGAAACGCCGGAGAGTTGATGTCGGTGATCGGCTTGGCGGCGGCGATCGTCGTAGCGGCGGGGTCGTCCCACTCGATCTTGCAATTCGGCAGTGCCTTTTGCAGGGCGGCGACTCCAACTGTGGTGACTTGGGTTTTCGTGACATCCAAGTCTTTCAGGTTCGTACATGCAACCAACGGAGACAGGTCGGAAATCGTCAAACCTGCGCAAAGCAACCTTGCAAGCGGCATCCCTTTAAGCGGCAAAACATCGGACACTTGCGTTTGGCTGCAAACCAAGTCGCGCAAAGGCATGCCTTGCAGAGGCGAAAGGTCCGACACCGTAGTACCGCTGAGTTTCAGGTCAGTCAGTTTCATCCCTCGTAGGGACGTGAGATTCGGTACGGGTGTGACGGTGATCTCCAGAGATGTCAGCGACATCCCTTCCAGCGGCGAAAGGTCGGAGATGTGCGTGTATCCGCAATTCAGGGCAGTCAGAGACATTCCTTTAAGCGGCGACAGGTCCAACAGCTTACTTTTGTCCCTGCCGCTGCCTCTGCAAGTCAACGTCTTTAATCCCGCCAATGCTCTGACCGGTGAAATGTCCGTCACGTTGTCGGATATAAATCCGATCCCCGTAACCACTCCGTTCTCAACCTTGGGCATCCCCGGTCCCGCCGCATCCGTCACCTTCCCATCGAAGCCGGGATTGAGTTCCATCAGCTTCTTGGTAACGGCTTCGATCTGCTCCTTCGCAGACTTCGTAGCAACTTCCTTCATCCATGCTTGGAAGGCGGGATCGTTGATGTTCGTGACGGGCGTGGCCGGTTTCGGGGCCCTTTCTTTCCAGAACTGGGCTTCCGATCTGCCGTTGATCGTCTTGAGCGTCTTGATGGAACGGAGGAGTTCCTCATCCCTCACCGGGTCGAAGTCGGCCCAGAGCCAGAGATCTTCCAGCGGCATCGACCTCAAGAACGACCAATCCTTGCCTTTCACACCGTTGGCCCCGAGCATTTTGAGCTTCGAGTCCTTCAGAGGGGTCGGATCGGACACGTTCGTTAGATAGATACTAACGTGGGTGAGCGTGCTCATCCCCCTGAGCGGTGTGAGATCGGCCACTGGAGTCCGTTGACATTCAAATTCCTCCAACGGCATGCCCCTGAGCGGCGACAAGTCGGTCACGCTCGTGCCGTCGATCCACAGCTTCGTCAGCTTCAGACCCGCCAGCGGCGACAGATCGGCGAGCTTGCTCACCTGTTTTCTGTTGCACGTCAACGATTTCAGGCCGGACAAAGCACGCAGCGGCGAGATGTCCGTCAGAGCACCGGCATGCAGGCCCAGTTGAACCACCTTGTTATTAGTGATCATCTGCGACTCAAAGGTGCCGTCGAAGCCGGGATTCAACTCCACCAACTTCTTGCCGACCGCCTTCAATTGCTCTTCGGCAGGCATCGCTTGCACATCCTTCATCCACTGCTGGAAGGCCGGGGCGTTGATGTCGGTAATCGGTTTCGAGGGAGCGGGCGGAGCAGTGGGCTGTGGCGCCTCGGCCGGAGCACTCCAACCAATTCCGCATTTAGGCAACGCTTTTTTCAGGGCCGCAATACCGGTAGCGGTGGCGTTCGTGCCGTTCAAATCCATGCTTGTCAGATTCGTCATGGTCGCAATGTCGACGAGTCCGGCATCCGTGATTCGAGTGCCATTGAGGCCGAGAAACCGCAGGCTTTTCATACCGCGAATGTCTTTAAGGCAAGCATCGGAGACTTGCGTACCCAATAGCCATAAATCCTTGAGCATAGGAAGTGTCGTGAGGTGCGACACACCGGCGTCCGTAACCGACGTTCGCAATAGATTCACCCACTCGACGCTTTGCAGGGAGGAGATGTTCTTTAGTTCTTCGTCTTTTACTGCGGTGTTTGCCAGATCGACTACCTTGACCCGAAACGGCTCTGAAGGAATCTGGCTGACGGAGTTGAGAGCACGATCTTGCTGTTTCACGATGACTGTCACCCTGCCGCCTTTGCTCAACACCCATGCGGCCGCTTTTCTGTCTTGATCGTGATCCGTCAAAGGAATCGCCTTCATGGGCGCCGTTTGGACCGCATTCAGCTTCGCCGCGATCGTTTTACTCCCGCCCGACTCCATCTCGAACTCTTGCCCGAAGATGGTGAAGCCGTCTTTCTCTACCCGTAGCCGATGCTTGCCGGGATCGACCGAGATCGACACCTTGCCGACTCCGCCCTTTTGACTGACTTCGACCTTGCCTTCGGCATCGAACACCTGCACCGTCGCATCCGGCTGATCGACTTCGACGACGAGCGTGCCGTCCTTAGTCCGCAGGGAGACAATGATGCCCGCCACGATCAACGCGCCGAGCAGAGCCGCGCCGCTCAAGACCTTCACGTTCTTCCACGGCGGAGTTTTGGCGGCGCTATCGGTCGGCACGGCGGCCGGCTTCGCGGGCACGGTATTCGTCGCTTTCGTCTTCGGCGCGACGGTTTGAATCGTCGGCGCGAGCTGGATGTTCTTGAAGCTCGCTATCGCGTCGGAATCGGCGTTCGTCGTCGCCGCATTCGCCTCGGAGATGGAAGTCTGCGAGCCGCCCGCGCACCGTTCCAAGTCGGCGATCGCTTCGCTCATCGTCTGGTAGCGATCCTCGGCGCGCTTGGCGACCAGCTTGCGGAAGACCGCTTGGAGTTCGTCCGAAGCCTCGGCTTGCGCCGCCTTCAACGACGGGATCGGCTTCTCGCGGTGCGCCAGGATCTTTTCGATGATCGAGTCGCCGGCGTACGTCGCCTTGCCGGCGATCAGATAATGGAGCGAGCAGCCGAGGCTATAGATATCGGCTCGCGCGTCGGCGCTCTTCGTGTTGAACGCCTGCTCCGGGCTCATGTAGTCGACCGTTCCCATCACGGTGCCGGTGCCGGTCAGTTCGGCTTGCGCGGCGACGTCGCCGGCGGTCTCGATCCGGGCCAGGCCCATGTCGAGGATCTTCACCGTTCCCTTTTTGTCGAGCAGCAGGTTCGCCGGTTTGATATCGCGATGCACGACTCCTTCGGCATGCGCGAACTCCAAGCCGCGCGCCGCTTGCAGGATGTAGTTCACCGCTTTCGCGACTGGGAACGGGCCGTTCTTCTTCACGAGCGCCGAGAGGTCTTGCCCTTCGACGTATTCCATCACGAGGAAGTGGACGCCGGCCGCTTCGTCGGCATCGTCGGCCGCGACGATATTCGGATGGCGGAGCTTGGCTGCCGCTTCGACCTCGCGCTGAAACCGCGTATCCGCCAAGGATCAACGACTTCGCGCGGCCCGCGGCGACTTGCGTCGCTTGAAACTTCGTGAGGTGGTTCTGCTTCACCAACTCGGCGACGAACTCTTCGACGGTCGTCGGATGCGCTTTCGGCGGAACGAAGTTTTCCAGCTTCCCCTGGGCGATGATGCCCGAGTCGGCAAGCTGCTTCACGACGGTTTCCAACGCCACGGCCATCGATCGCTCCCCACAGCGGATTCACAGGGAGCGATTATAGCCTCCCCTACCGTTGGGTGGAAATCAGTTCGGTTGAAGATGGAAGCTAGGGTGTGCCATGGCTTCCGATACGCCTCTCAACACCGTGGCGGCATACTGTATTCTGATCGTGCCGACGACCGCCGACCGCCGCAACCGAAAACGAGACATCCGATGCCCTGGCTCGAATGGTACGACTCGCTCGCCAAACCCAGCTGGACGCCCGCCCCGGCAACCATCGGGCTGATCTGGCAGATTCTCTACCCGATCATTCTCGTCAGCTTCGGGTTCGTGTTCGTACAGGCGTTTCGTAGGAAATTGCCATGGCTCGTGGCTCTGCCGTTCGCCATCAACCTCGTTGCCAACCTGAGCTTCACGCCGATTCAGTTCGGTTTGCGGAACCTGCCGCTGGCGGCGGTGGACATCCTGATCGTGTTGGGAACGATCGTCTGGATGATGGCGGCGATCCGGCGGTACTATCGCTCGGTCGCCTTGGCGCAAGTGCCGTATTTGATTTGGGTTTCGCTTGCGACGGTGCTGCAACTGTCGATCACGGCGATGAATTGGGGGACGGCCCCTTGATTCGGCTCGGCCTTTGCTGCACGTTTCGGGACCAGCCCATCAAGTTCGTCACGACGACGGCTACCTCCATCGGCAAGATGAAGCGCCCCGACGCCCTGGCGAAGTTGAGCCGTCTCTGCTTGGAAAACGCCGACGCCTTGCTGGCCGCCCTTCAGTATTGTGCCGACAACGGCATCGGCTGCTTTCGGATCAACAGCCAAATTCTCCCCATCAAAACGCATCCGACGTGCGGGTACGAGGTCGATGATCTGCCGGATGGCGACGAGATCATTCGCCGCTTCCAAGCGTGCGGTAAGTTCACCGAGAAACACAAGCTGCGAACCTGTTTCCATCCCGATCAATTCGTGGTGCTGAACTCGCCCCGACTCGACGTGGTTGAAAACTCCTTGCAGGAACTTGAATACCAGGGGGAAGTGGCCGAATGGATCGAGGCGGATGTCATCAACATCCACGGGGGCGGGGCCTACGGCGACAAGCCCAAGGCCCTTGCTGAGTTCGCCCGCAATCTCGACCGGCTCTCATCGAGGGTCCGAAGCCGATTGACCGTCGAGAACGACGACAAAGTTTTCACGCCTGCCGATCTGTTGCCGATCTGCGGGGCCACCGGCATCCCGCTGGTGTATGACGTGCACCATCACCGTTGTCTTCCCGATGGTCTGAGCATCGAAGAAGCCACGAAGCAGGCTATGACGACATGGAATCGGGAGCCGCTATTCCATCTTTCCAGTCCGTTGGAAGGCTGGGACGGCCCCAAGCCTGAACGACATCACGACTTCATCGACGTGAATGACTTTCCCGATTGCTGGCGGCGAAAAAAGATCACCGTCGAAGTCGAAGCCAAAGCGAAAGAAGCAGCGGTAGAGAAGTTGAGGGCGGAGTTGAGCAACGGGTGACTCGCCGCGCGGAAGATACGGCGGAGGCCGCATGGGAGACGTACCAGCGACCGAATTCGCCGGAAGGTAACACTTTAGGTAACACCCCCCTGAAAACGACGAAGGACTTGAGTCAGCGAATTGACTCAAGCCCTTGTGCGGTAACCAGTACGGAAAGCATTTCAGCAAGCGAGGACGACGGGACTCGAACCCGCAACCACCGGATCGACAGTCCGGTACTCTAACCAATTGAGCTACGTCCCCAAGCAAACAAGTCTCCGATTATAGCTCGCGCCGAACGGCTCGCAAGGGCCTCTCTACGGGCGCCGCGAACCCCTGCCGGCAGGCTTGCGAAGCCGGTTTCCAGGCCCGCGTTCTCCCGAGGCGGAATGCGCGGTGCGATCGTTACGACCGGACAGGCTTTCCCGACGCTCCCCCGGACGAGCCTCGTGCGAGCCGGTCTCCGGCCGCGCAAACCGGAAATGTGAACTACAGTTTCGGTGTGTGGGATTTTAGCGACCTTTGGATTCGCCGAAAGCGAGTGCCCGTGCTCTACCAAGCTTATCGCAGCGTCATGCATTGGGTCGTCACACTCAACATGCGCGACTGGTTTTGGATACTTCTCGGTTGCGTCGTGTTCGGCGTGTTCAGTATGCGGGGCTTCGGCTCGCGCAACAAATACTAATCGCCGAACCCGTCGCTCGTCGCGCCGTTATTTCGCTCCTCTTTCCGCTCGAGACTTTCGCCGATGTCGCTCCTCGCCGAATTCGATATCGTCCACTTAGGCCTGCCGAGCCCGGTCGGATTGGCGATCGTAGCGCTCTTGGGCTACATCGTCGGTCGGTTGCGCAAGCAAATGCCGATCACCTCCGAGCCGCAAGCGCGGCGCGAAATCAAACGCGCGCAGGCCGTTGCGAAGAGTCTCGAAGCGATCGCCGGCGACATTCGCAAAGATCTCGCCCGCCATCGGGCCAGCCTCGACCGCTTCAAAACGCGCGTCAGCTCACTCAGCAACGAACATTCCGAAGCGTCGTGGAAAGAGCTCTGCTCGGAAGCCGAAGAAATTCTCGGCCCGACGATGCATCTCGCGACGCAGATCGCACACGCCTACGATCAGATCCGTCAGCAAACGAACCACCTGCTGACGTTCTCCGACGTGCGCACCGACCCGCTGACGGGCGTTTGCAATCGTCGGGCGATGGACGATGCGCTGGCCTCGCTCGTCGCAATGAAGAACCGCTACAACATGGGCTTCTCGCTCGCCATGTTCGACGTCGACCACTTCAAGCAAGTCAACGATCGCCAAGGCCACTTGGCCGGCGACGGCGTGCTGAAGGCCGTGGCGAAGCTGATCGAAGAAACGGCCCGCGAGACGGATATCGTCACGCGTTACGGCGGCGAAGAGTTCGTCGTGATCATGCCGCAAACGGAACTGCGCGGAGCGTGCGTGTTCGTCGAGCGGATGCGCCAGAAGATCGAGAAGCTGCTTTCCGTCACGGTCAGCGGCGGCGCGACCGCGGCGATCGGCGACGGCGAAACCTCCGATGCGATCCTCGTGCGCGCCGACGCGGCGATGTATGCCGCCAAGCAAGCCGGCCGCAATTGCACGTTCTTCCACGATGGCTTGAAGGTCGTCCCCAACGGCGATCGCTCGCAACGGATCTCCGACGCGCACGATGCCGCGGTCTCGGCCGTCGAACTCGATCCGGCCGGCACGGCGGCCGCCTTGCTCGACATCGCCGCGCTGCATGAGACGCTCAGCGATCTGCCGACCTTGCAGTTGCCGGACGAGAGCGCCGAAGAACTTTCCCCGGTCGCCACGGCCAAGGTCTAACGCCGCTCGCGCGCCGAATTCGCCCGCGAGCGCTTGACGCGCCTCTCCGCCGCTGATTGAATCGCGGCAGTCGTTTGCTCGTTCAAGCGTTGGGAGAAATCGTCATGCGCGTTAGTGTCGCCGCCGGGAATTTCGTGTTGCGAGTTGCGGTGCTCGCGCTTGTCGCAGCGCTCGCGAATCTGCCTGCGCTTGAAGCCGCGCCGCTGTCGGAAAAGGCCGACCTCTTCGAAGCCGGCAAAGACGGCTACTCGATCTACCGCATTCCCGGCTTGGTCGTCACGGCGAAAGGGACCGTGCTCGCGTACTGCGAGGCACGCAAAGGGAGCAAAGGAGATTGGGGCGCGATCGACATCCGCATCCGTCGCAGCACCGACGGCGGCCGGACTTTCTCCGCTCCGGAAACGATCTCGAACGTCGCCGGCCCTAAGCAAAAGAATCCCGTAGCGCTCGCGCAGAACTTAGCCGACCCGAACGAAGTGACGTACAACAACCCGGTCGCGATCGCCGAGCGCGACGGCACCGTTCACATGCTGTTCTGCCTCGAATACATGCGCTGCTTCGCCATGCGCAGCACCGACGACGGCCTAACGTGGAGCAAGCCGGTCGAGATCACTCCGACCTTCGACGAGTTTCGTTCCGATTACGCTTGGAAGGTGCTCGCGACGGGTCCGGCCCACGGCATTCAGCTCCGCACCGGTCGCTTAGTCGTGCCGGTTTGGCTGTCGACCGGCACCGGCGGCCATGCCCATCATCCCTCCGTCGCGGCGACGATCTTTTCCGACGACTCGGGCCGAACGTGGCGACGAAGCGAAATCGCCGCCGTCGCTTCCCCGGAGATCGTCGACCCGAGCGAAACCGTGGTCGTCGAGTTGGCCGACGGCCGGACGATGCTCAACATGCGCAGCGATTCGAAGCAACACCGCCGGCTCGTCGTCGAGAGTGCCGATGGGGCGACCCGTTGGACCGCTCCCCGTTTCGACGAGGCCTTGCTCGACCCGATCTGCATGGCGAGCATCGTCCGCGTGAGCTTGGCGGGGGCGCAAGATCGGAACCGGATCGTGTTCGTCAACCCGCACAACTTAGAACGTGCCGACGGGAAAGCAGTCGCCGGGAAAGCGCGCGACCGGCGCAACCTCTCGGTGAAGCTTTCGTACGACGAAGGAAAAACCTGGCCGGTGAACAAATCGCTCGATCCCGGCTTCGGGGCATATAGCGATGTCGCCGTGCTTCCGAACGGTACGATCCTGTGCCTTTACGAAAGCGGCCGTCCGACCGAAGCGGACCCGAAGAAGACAAAGGGCTACGCCGCGCTAACGCTCGCGCGCTTCAACATCGAATGGCTCACCGACGGCAAAGATGGCGCACGAGACTGAACCATCCGACTCCCGTCTGATCCCCGACCCCCGACCCCCGGCCCCTTCCTAGCCCCATGCTTCTTGAATGGCTCAGCGACCAGTGGAGCCTGATTCTCTACAGCGTCGAATGGTCGATCCGCCTCGTGATGCTCGTCTACGTGCCGCAGCGCCGCACGCCGTCCGCCGCGCGCACTTGGCTGTTGCTGATCTTCTTGTTGCCTGTGCCGGGCGTAGTGTTGTACGCGCTCTTCGGTCGAGCTTACTTACCGTTGAAGCGGGTGCAGTTGCAGAGCCGCGTGACTCGTCTTCTGCAAAGCGGTTCGATTCCGACGTTCGGCAATAAAGCGGCCGAGCACGATCTGCCGACCCGCTTCCGCGAGACGACGCGCTTGGCGGAAAGTTTGGGAGATTTTCCGGTCGTCGGCGGCAACGACGTCGAACTTCTCGCCGACTACGAAGGCTCGATCGCACGGCTCATCGCCGATATTCGCGCGGCGCGCAACCATGTGAACTTGCTCTATTATATTTTCGCCGACGATGCGACCGGCCGGAGCGTCGAGGCGGCGCTACTCGATGCGCATGGCCGCGGCGTCCGCTGCTTGGTGCTCGTCGACGCCCACGGCTCGCGACACGCTTGTCGCGCGCTGGTGCCGCGTTTGATCGGCGCGGGCATCGAAGTCGAAGTGCTGCTGCCGGTCGGACTGTTCCGTAAACACACGGCCCGTCGCGATCTGCGGAACCATCGCAAGATCGCGGTCGTCGACGGCACGATCGCTTACATCGGTTCGCAGAATCTCGTCGATGCCGCGTTTAAGCGGGGCTTGGTGTTCGAGGAACTCGTCGCCCGCATCTCCGGCCCGGTGGTGCCGCAGTTTCAAGCGGTCCTCTTAGCCGATCGCTATTTGGAAACCGGCGAACAATTGAGCGAAGCGAAGCGGTTCTTTCCTCCCGTCGTGCCGGCCGGCGACATGGTTGCGCAGGCCTTGCCGAGCGGGCCCGGCTATCCGCAAGCCAATACGCTACGCTTAGTCACCACGCTCATCTACGCGGCTCAGCAGCGGGTCGTGATCACGACGCCGTACTTCATTCCCGACGAGACGCTGCTCGAAGCGCTCGTCGCCGCCGCCTTGCGAGGCCTTGAAGTTCGGCTCATCGTCTCGCGCGAGATCGATCAATGGCTGGTCGGCTTCGCGCAGCGCTCGTTCTACGAGCAACTGCTCGAGGCCGGCGTCGTCGTGCATCTGCATCGCGAGAAATTTTTGCACGCGAAACATCTCAGCATCGACGACGAAGCGGTGCAAATCGGCTCGAGCAACATGGACATTCGGTCGTTCGCCTTGAACGCCGAGGTGAGTTGCATCGTATATCATCGAGAATTGGCGCAAAAACTGCGTTCGATCCAGGAACGTTACATAGCCGGGGCGGAAACGCTCAGCCTCGAACGCTGGCGCGGGCGACCAGGCTACGTGAAGGTCGCGGAAAACTTGGCCCGACTGGTCGATTCGTTGCTCTAATGACGCGGCGACCGGTCACGGATCGTTCGCCGCTGCGCGAGGACTCCTCACAGCGCATGAAAATCGCTCACTTGTTCGAGCAGGCACCCCATGACCACCACCTTGAGCCCGGAAAGCCGTAGCGGCCAAGTCGCTGCGATCGAGGTCGCCGGCAATCGGCTGGAACTGTTCGTCGAATTGCCGCCGATGGTAGCATCGCTGGTCGCCGATATTCGCGCGGCGAAGCACCGAGTCTGGATCGAAAGCTACATCATGGCCGACGACCCGGCCGGCCGCGCCGTGGCAGATGCGCTGCGCGAACGGGCCGCCGCCGGCGTCGATTGCCGACTCGTTTACGATGCCGTCGGCAGCTTGCGCACGCCGGCGAAGTTCTTCGCCGATCTCGCCCGCGACGGCATCACGGTCAAGCCGTTTCGCGAGCTCTCCGCGCTGTGGGGGAAGGTCGGCTTCTTTCGGATCTTCAATCGCCGCAGCCATCGCAAGCTCGCCGCGATCGACGATCAGGTCTCCTACTTCGGCGGCATGAACCTCATCGACGCGAGTGGGCCGCCGATCGTCTCCGAGAAGCACAATCGCCCCCCCGAGGGTCTCGGCTGGCGCGACGTCCATGTTCGCATGACCGGTCCGCAATCGGCCGAGATCGCCGCCGCGATGGAAGACCTTTGGCTCCGGATCAATCATCTCCGCCCGAAAGAAAAGCGTCGCTGGCCGGTGATCCCGATGGCGAATTGCCGCGACGAGGGAATCTTTTTCTTCGACTCGCAGCCGACGCTCCATCATCGTCGTCCGTCGCGCGTGTTGAAGACGATCATCGACGGGGCGCGGAGCCGGATCACGCTGCTGATGGCCTACTTCATCCCCGTCGGCAGCATCTTGCGCGCGTTGCTGCATGCGCGGAAGCGCGGCGTCGCGGTGGAGGTCATCGTGCCGGGCGTCAACGACGTGCCGCTGGTGCAATGGGCGAGCCGGTATATGTATGAAAAGTTGTTACGCTACGGCTTCGAGATTTACGAGCGCGAAGATCGGATGCTCCACAGCAAGGCGATGGTCGTCGACGACTGCTGGTCGGTCATCGGGTCTTGCAATCTCGATCCGCGCAGCCTGCGGATCAACTTGGAATTCCTCGCCGTGATCCGCTCGCAGCCGTTGGCCGCAGCGCTATTGAAGGTCAGCGACTACGAGCGCGCCCATAGTCGCAAGATCGAACTCGATACGCATCGTCGCTCGTCATGGTGGCAGCGCTTTCTGCATCGTATGGCCTGGTACTTTCGACACGGCTTGTAACTTTCGCCGACTTCCCGGAAGGAACGCTCTTGCGATGCGCCTCTTGACGTACAACATTCATAAGGGAATCGGCGGCCGCGATCGGCGCTACCGTTTGCCGCGGATCATCGAAGTGATCGAGCATGAAAATCCCGACCTGATTCTCATGCAAGAAGTGACGCACCTCTTCAAACGCTGCGGCGGCGACGATCAAGCGACGCTCCTTTCCGAGCATTTTCGGGCTGTCGACAAGATGTATCAGATGAACGTCAATCTGAAGAGCGGCGGCTACGGCAACCTGCTCATCTCGCGCTGGCCGATCATCGAACGACACCAAATTTCGCTCCGCTTGAAGCAAAAGAAGCCGCGCGGCGCGCAGATCGCCGTCGTCGACACTCCCGAAGGGCCGTTGAAGATCGTCAACTTGCATCTCGGGCTCGCCGAGGCCGAGCGCCATTGGCAGGTTGCGCATCTCTTGGAGCATCGGCTGTTTCAAGCGACGGCGAACGTGCCGGAGTTGATCGTCGGCGACTATAACGACTGGCGCAATACGCTGGCCGCCGGCCCGATGACACGGCACGGGTTCCAACACATCACGACCCCGCCGTCGCGGTTCCGTTCGTTTCCGGCGTACTTCGCGCTCGGCTCGCTCGATAAAGCATTTCATCGTCGCGGCGTCGTCGTCAACGAAGCTCGCGTCGTCAGCAGCAAGGCGGCGAAGAGCGCGAGCGACCACTTGCCGCTCGTGCTCGACTTCCATCTTCAAGCCGAAGGGGCCTCGGCGTCGGTCGTCGGCCCGCTCCCCGGCGTGTCGTCGTGAGGTGCTGCGAACGGCGGCTTATCGTAACGCGCCCGCCAGCGGTTCGCCCCCTCGATGAGATGGCCGCGGCGAATCAGATAGAGCGAAAGTCGGCGCTTGCCGGGAAAGTCGACGAGCATCAGCCCGACGACGAGCGTCAAGAGCCCTTGCCCCGGCGTGACGAGCATGATGATGCCTGCCACGACGAGCGCGGCTCCCAATAGATTGCGAGCTACGCACCAACCGAGATGCAGGGCCGGATGCGCGAAGCGGCGCTCGGCGTTCGGCGAAAGGCCGTTCCTAAAGAAGTCGACCGGCAGCCGCAGCAGCGCGTAGCCCGTCGCGGCGAGGCCGACGACGAACATCGCGCAGGAAGCGATTCCACACCAAACGTAAAGGGAGGGCACGGCGATTCAGGGGTCAGGGGTCGGGGGCCAGGGATCGGAATGTCGATTCAAGTCGATCGGAGATGGCAATGTAACGCAATCCAACTTTAGTTCCATCCGCCGGCTTCGCGGAATAATCAACCCTAGAACGCCGCTTGCGGAACGATCACAATAGTGGATTCGTTTTTGTATCGTTTTCCGCATAGGCATGCCACCGTGACGACCACCCACTCCGCCGGCGAAGACCGCTACGACGTGATCGTCGTCGGCGCGGGTGCGGCGGGGTTGCTTGGTGCGGCTCGGGCCGCGGAGCGCGGGCGGCGCACGTTGCTCTTAGAAAAGAATCGCAAGCCGGGGGTGAAGATCCTCATCTCCGGCGGCACGCGCTGCAACGTCACTCACGATTGCGATGCCCGCGGGATCCGCGATGCTTTCGGCTCGGCCGGTTCGTTTCTACATTCGCCGCTTGCCGCGCTGGGGCCGCGCGAAGTCGTCGAGTTGTTCCATGCCGAGGGGGTGCTAACGTATGTGGAGCCCGACACCGGCAAGGTGTTTCCGCGGAGCGATCGAGCCGTCGACGTGGCCGATGCGCTGGTGCGGCGTTTGCGGCGGAGCGGGGCGGAACTGGCGCTCGACGAGCCGGTCGAAGCGTTCGAGCCGGTTCCCTCCGCAGGCGACAACGCGGCGAAGCCCACGTCGTTTCGCGTCGTCACTTCGAAGCGGACTCTCGTTGCCGAAAAGCTGCTCATCACTACGGGCGGCAAGAGTTATGCCGGTTGCGGCACCACGGGCGACGGCTATCGCTGGCTCGCCGCGCTCGGCCACACGATCCGCCCTCCGCGTCCGGCGCTTGTGCCGTTGACCACCGACGAAGCCTGGGTCCGCGATCTCTCCGGCATCGCGATTCCGGACACGATTCTGCGCGTCGTCGCTGCCGAAGGTGTACCGCTCGGGTCGGAGAAGAAGCGCGTGCGAGGCTTGCCGCCGGGGGTGCTCATCGAACGGCGCGGTGCAACGCTCTTCACGCATGTCGGGCTTTCCGGGCCGGCCGTGCTCGACGTGAGTCGCGCCGTGACCGGAGCGAAGCGGCCGAGCGAAGTCTTGCTACTCGCCGACTTCTTTCCCGACGTGAGCGATGCGGCGCTCGACGAGTTGCTGCGCGCGGCGGCTGCGCGTGACGGCAAGAAGCTCGCGCTCGCGCTGGTGCCCGACCTGCTGCCGCGGCGCTTGGTTGAGGCGTTATTCACACAGGCCGGCATCCCGCACGAGCGCCGTGCCGCGGAGCTAGGGAAGAGCGAGCGCGCCAAGCTGATCGAGGCCTTGAAGCGCGCGAAGATCCGCACCAGCGGCAGCCGCGGCTTCGACAAAGCCGAGGTCACGGCCGGCGGTGTCGAACTCGACGAAGTGGATTCCCGCACGATGCAAAGCAAACTCGTGCCGGGCCTGTTCCTCGCCGGCGAGATCCTCGACTTCGACGGCTTCATCGGCGGCTACAACTTTCAAGCCGCGTTCAGCACCGGTTGGCTGGCAGCCTCGTCGATGTGACGGTGCGAACAGAGACGGTGGCCGGAAGACTTGTTGCGGGTCCGCGACCGGCGACGATACAATAGGAGCCTCCCGCCGCTCGCCCACCACGATCCTTCTTGCCCCGCCTTCCGCATCGCTTAGCAAGCTCCTTCCCCAGGCCGGCCGCTATGCTCGCAACACGCCGCCGCTTCGGAGATCGCCGCTCGCTGCGTCTCGCCATCGGTCTCTGCCTCGCCGCGTACGGATTTGCAAACGCTTCCTGCACCGCGGCCGCCGCCGAAGTAAGCTTCACGCGCGACGTCATGCAGGTGTTGTCGAAGGCCGGATGTAACCTCGGCACGTGCCACGGCAACGCGAACGGCAAGGCCGGCTTCAAGCTTTCGCTGCGTGGGCAAGACCCTCAGCTTGACCATACGGCACTCGTGCGCGACCAGCTCGGCCGGCGCATCGACAAGCTGGAGCCGGAGCAAAGCCTGCTGCTGCTCAAAGCAACGATGCAACAAGCCCACGAAGGAGGCCGACGCTTCACGCGCGACTCACACGCTTATGCCGTGTTGAAGTCGTGGATCGCGGCGGGCGCGCCGAGCGATGTCGGCCGAATACCTGCCTTAGATCGGCTGCTCGTCACGCCGGTCGAGCAGTTCGTCGTCGAGCCGGCGGAAGAAGTGCGCATCCGGGCGGAAGCGGTCTTCGCCGATGGCTCGCGGCTCGACGTTTCCGACAAGGCCGTCTATGAAACCTCGAACAAGCGCGCCGAGGTCGCGGCCGACGGCACGGTTCGCCGCAGCGCGTTCGGCGAGACGACGGTGCTGGTCCGTTATCTCGATCGGCAAAGTCCCGTCCGGTTGGCGTTCGTGCCGCATCGGCCCGACTTTCACTGGCCCGATGCCCACGAGCCGAACTATCCTGCCGAGCGAAACTATATCGACACGGCGGTCTTCGCGAAGCTCCGCGCGCTGCGCATGCTGCCCGCTCCCCTATGCGACGACGTCGTGTTTCTTCGGCGCGTCTATCTCGACTTGCTCGGGCTGCTGCCGACGAAGGATGAAGCGCAAAGGTTCTTAGCTGAAGTCGAACCCGACAAGCGCACGAAGCTGATCGACGAGCTACTCGCACGGCCGGAGTTCGCCGATCATTGGGCTTTGAAGTTCGCCGACCTACTGCGGCTCGAAGAAGAGGCGCTCGATCGGAAGGGAGTGCAAGGCTTTCATGCTTGGCTTCGGCGCCGGATCGATCAAGACTTGCCGCTCAACGAGATGGCTTCCGAGTTGATTGCTTCACGCGGCAGCACGTATCTCAGTCCCGCTGCGAATTACTATCGGGCCCAGCGCGATCCGGTCGTCCGTGCCGAAACCGCGGCGCAGGTGTTTCTCGGCGTCCGGCTGCAATGTGCGAAGTGCCACAACCATCCGTTCGATCGTTGGACGCAGACCGACTACTACCGCTGGGTCAACGTCTTCTCGCAAGTGAAGTACAAGATCCTCGAAGATCGGCTCAACGATAAAAACGCCACGCACGAATTCGACGGCGAGCAGCTCGTGTGGCTGGCTCCGTCGGCCGACTACGACGATCCGCGCACCGGTGCGCCTCGCGCGCCGCGCATGCTCGGGGCGGTGCAAGACTTGCCGACCGGCGAAGATCGGCTGCGGAATCTTTCCGCTTGGCTCGCGGCCGACGATAACCCGTTCTTCGCGCAGGCGCAGGCGAACCGCATTTGGTTTCATCTCATGGGGCGCGGGATCGTCGATCCGATCGACGATTTTAGGGCGACGAATCCGCCGTCGCATCCGGAACTGCTGGCCCGTCTCGCTGCCGACTTCGTCGAGCATCGTTTCCGCTTGAAGCATCTGATCCGCACGATCATGAACTCGCGCACGTATCAACTCTCCGGCGCTACCGACGAGACGAACCGCGACGACGAGAGCAACTATGCGCACGTCGCGCCGCGCCCTTTAGCTGCCGAGCCGTTATTGGATGCGTTGTCGCAAGTGACCGGTACGAAGCTCAAGTTCGCCGGCTATCCGCTCGGGATGCGGGCCGGGCAGCTTCCCGGCGTCCGGACGTTTCGCGAACGCTCGAAGGCCGGCACCGGCGGCGATACGTTTCTCACGAAGTTCGGAAAGCCGCTCCGGTTGCTGAGTTGCGAATGCGAGCGTTCGAGCGACGTCGCGCTAGGCCACGCCTTTCAACTCATCAGCGGGCCGACGATCAACGAGCTGCTCACCACGCCGGAGAACCGGATCGACGCGTTGTTGAAGTCGGGCCGAGGCGTCGACGCGATGATCGAAGAGCTCGCCTGGGCCTCGCTGAGCCGCGCACCGACGGCCGAAGAACGAACGTCGCTCGCGGCGTATGTGGCGAAAGCGAGCGACAAGCGGAGCGCGTTGGAAGACGTCGTTTGGGGTTTCGTCAACGCGAAAGAATTTCTGCTGCGCCGGTAACGGAAAGGAGCCGTCGATGTCTTTATTCGAGTCTTACGAACGGCAAGCAGTCGCCGCGGCGCTCGAGCGGCGCGATGCGCTGAAGATCGGCGGGCTCGGGATGTTGGGCTTGTCGATGCCGCGCGTCTTGCAGGCCGAAGAACAAGCGAAGCTCGTCGCGCCGAAGCTGAAAGCCAAAGCGAAGAGCGTCGTGTTTCTGTTTCAGTTCGGCGGGCCGAGCCATCTCGATACGTTCGACATGAAGCCCGACGCCCCCGACGGCATCCGCAGCCTCTACGGCAGCGTGCCGACTTCCGTGCCCGGGCTCCGGATCTGCGAGCATCTGCCGCGCATGGCTCCGATGATGGACAAGGTGACGCTCGTGCGCGGCGTCCATCATACGATGAAGAACCACAACTCGGCGGCCTACTACGCGCTCACCGGCCACGCCCCGCCGGTCGACGACATTCGGCTTCGCGATTCGATCGAGTTGTTTCCGGGCTACGGTTCGGTCGTGTCGCGCTTGGCTCCCGGCGACGGCGACGTGCCGACCTTCACGGCCCATCCGTATGTCTGCCGCGATGGTTCCGTCACGCCCGGCCAACACGCGAGCTTTCTCGGCCGCAAGTTCGATCCGTTGCTGATCGCGTCCGATCCGAATGCCGGCGCGTTTCATTTGCCGGAGTTGAGCTTGCCGCAAAACTTGTCGTTCGACCGGCTCGCGCAACGGCGCGGCTTGCAGCAGCTCATCGATCGGCAAACGCGCAGCTTGGAGAACTCCCCCAAGGCCCGCGGGATCGATCAATACTACGACACGGCACTCGGCATGCTCACGTCGTCGAAGATCTCGGCGGCGTTCGACTTGGGGCGCGAGCCCGAAGCGGTGCGCGAACGCTACGGCCGAACGACCTATGGGCAGAGTTGCTTGCTGGCGCGGCGGTTGGTCGAGTCGGGGGTGAAGTTCGTGAATGTCTACTTCTCCGACAGCATCGGCGGGCGCAGCACCGAGAAGGGGGGCTGGGACACGCACGGCTTCGACAACACCCGCGCGTTTCCGATCATGCAGAAGTATCATCTGCCGCTGACGAACCAAGTGCTCCCGACGTTCCTCGCCGACCTCGACGAGCGCGGCTTGCTTGAGGAAACGCTCGTCGTTTGGATGGGTGAGTTCGGCCGGACGCCGCGGATCAACGCCAATGTTTCGCGCGATCATTGGCCCGGCTGCTACACGGTGTTACTCGCCGGCGGCGGCGTGAAGCGAGGCTACCTCCACGGCGCGAGCGACAAGCACGGCACGATCCCGAACCGCGAACCGGTAAAACCCGACGACCTAGCCGCGACGATGTTCCATCTGCTGGGGATCGACTCAGGAACGGAAGTGTTCGACCCGAACAATCGGCCGTTGCCGATCGCGGCGGGTTCGCCGATTCATGGGGTGATTGCGTAGGGCTTTTGATTGGCGCGAGATCGAAGACCGATATGTTTAAGTTCTCTCTACGACGAATACTGATTTCTATCGGCTTGTTTTCGGTTGTGTTGGGTTATGCCAGTGGGTGCTTAAGAAACGTTCATGGCGGCTACGCCATCGATTTCACGCCGTTCATCCGCTCGTTCGCGATCGTCATTGCCGGAATCGGAGCGAGCGTTGGAATGTTGTTCAATAGTTGGGGCATCCGCGTCCTTTCCGCAACCCTGCTGCTGTTGATGATTGTCTTCGATTTGTGTTCGTGATCGTTGGGAATTTGACTTCTCGTTTCCCCGCCGGCAAGATGGGGTGTGCGATTCTCGCTCGGTGCTTGATGGTGCCGAGGCGAGTTGATCGCCTCCTTTCTTAGTAGGCACGCGGTCGGTTTATGAGCGTCATTATCGGCATCGATTTGGGAACGACCAACTCCGTCGTCGCGGCGATGACCGATCAGGGGCCGAAGCTGATTCCCAACGCGCTCGGCGAGACGTTGACGCCGTCGGTCGTCGGGATCGATGAACACGATAAGCTGCTCGTCGGACTTGCGGCCCGCGAACTGCAAGTGGTGGCGCCGGAGCGGTGCGCTTCCATCTTCAAGCGGCACATGGGAACCGATCGGTCGGTAAAGATTTGCGGCCGGAAGTTCTCGCCCGAGGAGCTTTCGAGCTTGGTGCTGCAATCGCTTAAGGAAGACGCCGCGGCGTTTTTGCAGTTGCCGATCGAGCGGGCCGTCATCACGGTGCCGGCCTATTTCAACGAGCATCAACGCAAAGCGACGATCAACGCCGGACGAATCGCGGGCCTGAAGGTCGAGCGGATCTTCAACGAGCCGACCGCGGCGGCCGTCGCCTATGGCTTTCACGAAATGAAGGACGACAAGACGATCGTCGTCTTGGATCTCGGCGGCGGCACGTTCGATGTTTCCGTGGTGGAGCTCTTCGAAGGGGTGCTCGAAGTCCGCGCGTCGTCCGGCGAAAACTTTCTCGGCGGCGAAGACTTCACGCGAGTCATGGCGGCGAAGATCTTACAACAGCAAGGGCTCGTCTTCGAACGCTGCGAGCATGAATCGTCGAAGCTGGTTTCGCGGTTGTTGCAACAATGCGAACGAGCCAAATGCCGGCTTTCGCGCGAGGAAACGGCGTCGGTACGGCTGCCGAACCGAGAAGGAGAGTTCCCCGCCGCCGCCGCTGCCGAGACGAAGAGTGCTGATGCGACGAATGCCGAAGTCACGATCACCCGCGAAGAGCTCTTGCGCTGGACGGAGCATCTGATCGCCCGAGTCGAAATGCCGATTCGCCGCGCGCTGGGAGATGCGAAGCTCGCGCCGGAGAAGATCGACGAAGTGGTGCTCGTCGGCGGGGCGACGCGTATGCCGCGCTTCATTCAACGGGTCGGCGAGATTTTCGGCAAGCCGCCGCATTGTCGCTTGAATCCCGATGAAGTCGTCGCGATCGGCGCGGCCGTGCAGTCGGGCCTGATGAGCCACGACGCCGGCGTCGACGACTTGGTCGTGACGGACGTCTCGCCGTTTTCGCTCGGCACCGAAATTGCGCGCGAGTTCGGCGTCGAAGTGCGCGACGGCTACTTCATGCCCGTCATTCATCGCAACACGACGATTCCGGTCAGCCGCGTCCGCCGCGTAAGCACGCTGCATCCGAACCAAACGCACGTCACGGTGAAGATCTATCAAGGCGAGGCGCGGCGGTGCGAAGACAACCTGCTGCTCGGCGAGTTCGAGGTGCGCAACATCCCGCCCGGGCCGGCCGGGCAAGAGATCGACTTGCGCTTCACTTACGATCTCAACGGCGTGATCGAAGTCGAGGCGACGATCGTGAAGAGCGGGAAGAAGTATTCGCACGTCGTCACGCGGCACGCGCAGGGGATGAGCCCCGAGCAGATCGCGAAGGCGGTCGCGGCGATGAAGACGATCAAGGTGCATCCGCGCGAAGATTCCGTGAACCGCTTCCTCTTGCAACGGGCCGAACGGCTTTACCAAGAGCTGCCCGCACCCGATCGGGATCGGATGGATCGCGTGTTGCACCAATTCGAGTCGGCGCTCGAGCTGGGAGATCCGCGACAGATCGAGGAACAGCGGGCGGAAGTGCGTTCGTTTCTCGCGCTCTTCGATCGGGGCGACGACTACGAAGGAGCGCCGGATGCGGAACCCTGACGCGGCGGCGCCGGCCACGCTCGAGATTGCACGCGCCGATTTGATTCCCTGGGCGCGCGAGGAACTGCAAGTCGGTCCCGAGGCGGGGGTCGACGAGTTTCGCCGCACGCTACTCGAACGGCTCGAAAAGGAAAGCTGGTTCCCGTCAACCGAAGCGCAGTACGCGTTGGAAACGCTCGCATTGCGTTCGGCGGAGGAACGCCGCGCGCTGGTCGGTGTCGGCGGAGGCTCGTTCTTTTGGGCCGCGGAGAAGAAGCTGCGCGAAGAGGTCGAACGATTCGCGGAAGGGTTCTTTCAACAGAGTCCACCGCAACGGACCATCGCTTGGCAGCGGCTCGCCGAACGCTGCCGCACGTTTCCGACCCTCGCGCATCGACTGCGCGCGCTGCAACCGGGGCTTGAGGTCGTCGTTCCGCGCACGGGCCACGATCGCGCGGTGCTCGACTTGGCGGAACACCTCACGCAGCTCTTCACGTTGCGCCCGGAAGAACGATCGAAACGTCGCCGCACGCCCGACGAGCGCCTCACGGCGACCTTGCCGCAATGGCGCGACGCGGCCGGGCGCTTGCAGCGGCAGTTGCCGCTCGTGGCGGCCCTCGAACCCGGCTTGGTGAATGCGCTGCTCACGGCGAAGAAACGTTCCGTGTCGCGCCTCGGAGAACTCGTCCCGGCGTTCGACACCGACGGTTCGGCGAGGGCTCACGACTACGGCGGACCGAAGAAGTCGCGCAAGATCTTCAATCTGGCGCCGGGCCAAGGGGTCGCGATTCTTCGTAACGGCTGGGTCATCGTCGTGGCGATGTTTGCGATTCGCGTGTACTTGAATTTCTTGTCGTCTTCCAAATCGCCGCCGGCTCTTTCGACGCCCCGCGCGCAGCAGTCGCCGGGAGCTTACGGACGGGTCGAGCGCGACCTCAACGCCATCGATCGCGAGCCGGGGAATCGAAAGGTTGCCGAAGCGCTGGAGAGATTGAAGGCGCAACAGCAGGCGCCTCGACCGGCGCCGTTCGTGCCTCGCTCGCCCCCGATGCCGAACCCGGTGCCGAACCCGAATCGGAGCGCGAACCCCTCTTTCAATCGACCCTCGTCGAGGCCGAACCCTGGCCCTGCGATTCCGGCGCGTCCTCGTTGATGAGCGACTTGCCGTTACCCGCCGATCTTGCGCGTTGGCCGGAGAACGTGTTCGAGTTGCTCGGCGTCGTGCTCGGGACCGACGAGAAGGGGCTGAAGCGCGCCTATCAAAAGCTGATTAAGACGTATCGCCCGGAGCGTTATCCCGAGGAGTTTCGGCGGATCCGCGAAGCGTACGACACGGCCCTGTCGATCACGGAATGGATGGCCTCGGTCGGCGATCTGCCGAGCATCGAGAAGTCGGCAGCGGAGCAGGGGAGCGTTCCGCCCGTTGCCGAAGGGGCGAGCATGGAGCAGTCGGCGATTCCGAATTCGGCGGACGTAGCTCCGACCGCGGCGAACGGAAGGCCGACGTCCGTCGAACCGACGTACGAGGCCCGACTTGCCGCGGCTTGGGCGCCGGCCGTCGGCGGCGATAGCGCCGCGGCGTATCGCGAGCTCGATGCACTGCGCAGCGCGACGCCGACCCGGCATGAAGCGTATCTCGGGCTCTATTGGCTGTTGCGGCTCAGCGCGCGGCTCGACGCCGAGCGGCAGCCGTGCGATTGGTTGATCGCCTGTATGGAAAAGGCGACCGCTTCGCGCGGCGCGGCGGTGGAGTTGTATCGCCGCGAGCTCGAGCGGCGGCCGGCCGAAGCATTGACGCCGCGCTGCACGACGTTATTACGCGAGACGCTGCTGAGCGGCCCGATCTCGTTGTTGGCCGATTGGCGATGGAAAGCGGCGGTGCGGAGCAACGCTTGGGCCCTCATTCGGGAAGACCTGGCCGTGTTGCGGCGCTCGCGCGTGGCTTACGATGCGAGCGTGTGGATGCGAGTCTTGTGGACGGCGGTCGAATGCTTTTGCTGGTCCGATGCGGAATCGGCAAAAGCGTTGACGGCCGAATGCATGCAAGACCTGGAGCAGTTCGGCAATGCGCAGGAGTCGAACTACGACTCGCTGACGCAACTCGACTACTTGCGCGAAACGGCCGAGGTAGTGAAGAAGTTGCGCGACGAAGGGGTGTCGCCGGCGTTCTGCAATCTGATCGCCGGCTCGTGGTCGCTCCAGGCGCTCGACTCTTACGTCGAGATCTGCGCGTTCGTTGCGCCGTGGATCGACGATCCCGCCGAGCTGTTGATTTTGCTGTCGGAAGTGGCCGGGAAGGGACCGGCCGCGCTGAGCCGTTTCGGGCAGCTCGTGCAGCAGGTGCAAACGGAGACGGAGCGGAACGGCGAGTCGTTTTGGACTTTGGAAACGGCCCGCGGCGTGGTCGTGGATTTTCTCGATGTCCCGACGTTGAAGCAGGGTTACACCTCCGAGTTTCGTTTGCGGCTGTTGAAGTTTTGCCTCTACCATCAGCTTGCGCCGGAAGCCGTGGCGCAGGTAATGGCGGAGAATGAGTTCTACGCCTCGATCAACGCGCGGCCGGCGGAAGAGATCGCGCGCGATTGGCCGCTGCGGTTCACGTATCAAACGCTGCGGCTCGTCACGCTTTAGCGCGGGAGCTTAAGCCGCTCGGGACCGGCCGTTCGCTTGACGTTCGCCGGCGAAGGGGGACAATAGTACGCTTCGCTGCTGCCGCCTTGTGTCGTTCCGTATCGTCCCCCTGTTAGCGAGCTTGTCCCGTGTCGAACTTCGCCGTGATCTTGCCGGCCGCCGGGAAGAGCAGCCGCTTTCGCGATAAGAACTACAAGAAGCCGTTCGTGCCGCTCGGCGGGAAGCCGGTGTGGTTGTATTCGGTCGAGCGGTTTCTTGCTCGCAGCGAAGTGAAGCAAGTGATCCTCGTCATCGCGCCGGAAGATCGCGAAGAGTTCGATCGGAAGTTCTCGGCGAACGTCACGTTTCTGGGGATCGAGGTCGTCGCCGGCGGGGCCGAGCGGGCCGATTCCATTCAGAACGGCCTCGCACGGTTGAAGCCCGAGATCGAGTTCGTCGCCGTGCATGACGCCGCGCGACCCTGCATCGCCGACGAATGGATCGGCCGAGTCTTCGCGGCGGCGGAAAAAACGGATGCCGCGATTCTCGGCGTGCCGGTCGCTTCGACGTTGAAACGAGTTACGGCCGACGGCACGATCGAAGAAACGGTTTCGCGCGCGAACCTTTGGGAGGCCCAGACCCCTCAAGTATTCCGCAAAGAGCTGCTGCTGGAAGCGTATGCCAAGCGGGCCGGCTTCCAAGCGACCGACGATGCGCAACTCGTCGAGCGCTTGGGGCGCAAAGTAGCCGTGGTCGCCGGGTCGCCGATCAACATGAAGATCACGACCCAAGACGACCTGCGCTTCGCCGAGCAAGCGATCAAAGCACTGCCGAAGCCGAAGAACGATTTCTCGAATCCGTTCGCGGGGGACGACTTTTTTCGTTAGTAGTTGATTGTTGAAATGACGAAGTGCGAATGACGAAAGAATGACGAATGACGAAGCACGGAAGGCCTTTCGTCATTCGTACTTCGTGCTTCTTTCGTCATTCGCACTTCGACATTCGTGCTTCTTTAGTTGAGTCTCGAATCTCTCTCGCTTTCTCGGTTTAAGTAGTATGTCGCAAGCTCCTGAAGTGTTGGCCGATCTCCGTCGTCGCGGCATGGTGCATCAAACGACGGATGACGCCGGGCTGAGTGCCTGGCTCGCCGAGAAGCCGCGCACGCTCTACGCCGGCTTCGACCCGACGGCCGATAGCCTGCATGTTGGGCACTTGGTGGCGTTGATGATCTTGCGCCGTTTTCAGCGGGCCGGGCATCGGCCGATCGCGATCGTCGGCGGAGCGACCGGCATGATCGGCGACCCGAGCGGCAAGAGCGACGAGCGGAATCTGTTGTCGAAAGAGCAACTCGCGGCCAATGTCGACGCGATGCGCGAGCAGATGCGCCGGTTCCTCAGCTTCGACGGGCCGCAAGGAGCGCTGCTGCTGAATAACCTCGACTGGATCGGGCCGTTTACGTTTCTCGATTTCCTGCGCGACGTCGGGAAGAATTTTTCCGTGAACATGATGCTCGCGAAAGACTCGGTGAAGGCTCGGCTCGGCTCCGATGCCGGGCTCAGCTACACCGAGTTCAGCTACATGCTCCTCCAGGCGTACGACTTCGTGAAGCTCCACGAAGCGCACGGCTGCGAGTTGCAAGTCGGCGGAAGCGATCAATGGGGGAACATCACGGCCGGCATCGACCTCGGGCGGCGCATGCGCGGCGTGCAACTCTACGGCATGACCTGTCCGCTGCTGACGGATAGCGAAGGTCGCAAGATGGGGAAATCCGAAAAGAGCGGCACGGTTTGGCTTTCGCCTGCGAAGACGTCGCCGTACCAGTTTTACCAATACTGGGTGAACGTGACCGACGCCGACGTAGCGAAGTGTCTCGCGCTCTTCACCGACTTGAGCCATGCGGAGCTCGACGCGCTCGATGCCGCGCGCGCCGCGGACGCGAGCAAGCGCGAGAGCCAGAAGCGGCTCGCCGACGAACTGACGAAGCTCGTTCACGGCGAGGCCGGCCTCGCCGAAGCGCAGCAAGCGACGCAGACCCTCTTCGCCACGCCGGTCGATCAACTGAGCGGCGAGCTCTTGGAGCAAGCGCTCGCGGGGATGCCGTCTAAAGAGCTTCCCCGCGCGAAGCTCGACGGCGCAGGGCTGAACATCATCGAAGCGATCGTCGCCGCCGGTTTAGCGACGAGCAACAGCGACGCTCGCCGCGCCATCCAAGGAGGCGGGGCCTACGTGAACGACCACCGCATCGACGACCTCAAAACGCAACTGACCGCCGAGCAGTTGATCGGCGGAGCGTCGATGATCGTGGCGGTGGGGAAGAAGAAGAAAGCCGTGCTAAGGTTCGTTTAGGACGTTTGTGAACCGGACGCTAACGCGTTCCGGCTAATAGAAGCCCATCAGCCGGAACGCGTTAGCGTCCGGTCTCTCAGCCTAGCGGCCCCTCGAAGGGATCGAGCCCCAGCGACTCGATCGGGCGGTTCAGTGGGTCGTTCGGGTCGCCGACGGGTGGGAGTTCTTCCTTCGTCGGGCGTACGACGAGCCGGGTGCCGCGGACGTCGACCACTTTCACGTGCGTCCCATCGTCGACGGCGTCTCCTTCGCTCACGGCGTCGTAGATCCGGCCGTCGACGAGGACCGGTCCGCCCGGCAGCATCTCGGCCTTCGCCGTGCCGAACTTACCGATGAGCACGTGCCGCTGTTTTCGCAAGTCGGCGTCGGGCACGGCGTCGTCGCCCGTCGGCACATCGAGCAAGATGCGCTTCCCGAGCGGCGTACTCGGCCAGAGCTTGAAGCCGATCGCCAGGAGGATCGGCGTCCCGAAGACGGCGATCGTCATGAAGCCCAGGCCCGCGGTAGAGGAGTGACGAAACGCGGTGACGATCGACGCGATGACCGACACGGCGGCGATGAACGCCAATACGCCGCCCGAGGGAACGAACATTTCGATGATGACGATCAACAGCCCGAAAGCGAGCAAGCAAGCGGCCCAGGCGAGAGGGGACATCATCGGCAGCGTCTCATATTACCCACGTCTTACGATCACGCGTCTTACGATCACACAGCGTACGTCGGGCTTGGAACATAAATCAAGCGTTGGCTTGCCGCACGACGACGCGCGTTCCTTGCACTTCGATCACTTCGATCGGCAACCCACGATCGATGAACTCTCCTTCGCTGATCACGTCGACCAGTTGCTCGCCGAAGCGGGCCTTGCCGCCGGGCACCAGCGTGGTCGAGGCGGTGCCGCGAGCGCCGAGCAAGTGTTGGAACTGCCCGAGCGATTCGCGCCGCGAAAGCTCGCTCAGTTCTTCGCCGATGGGAGGCGCCAGCAACACGCGGCTGAACATCGGTGCGTGCGGCAGAAAGCGGCGCATTATGGCCGAAGTGGCGATCGTGCCGCCGATCGCGCCGACGACCACCAACAGCGACGTTCGCAGATGCTCCATCTGGTAGTCGTTGCGCGGGATGACGAACGTCTGACTCGCCAACACGAGCGAAGTGATGACGAGCAAGCCGCCGCCGAGCCCGAAGATGCCGACGCCGGGAAAGACGAAGATCTCGATCAAGACGCAGAACATGCCGAGAGCGAAGAGCAGCGCTTCGAGCCAGCCGGCGGTTCCGCCGAGATGCTGGCTCCAGAAGTAGAGCACGAAGCAGACCGCGGCGACGAACCCACCGACGCCGACTCCCGGCGTGTGCAGCTCCATGTAGAGCGCGGCCCCGCCGATGAGCAGCAACAGCAAACTCAGGCTCGGCGTGTTAAGGGCGGCGATAAACTGCATCGCGAGATTCTGTTCGAGCAGCTGCGGGTCGTGCTCCAAATGGTACAGCGCTTTGAATTCCGCGAAGTCGGCGACCACATGCTGCGACAGACCGAGATCATCGGCCCGCTTGCCGGAAAGCAGCAGGTTGTGCTGCGGGGCTTTGATTTGTTCCCCTTGTTGCCATTGCCCGGTGTCGGGTCGGCGATCGACTTCCGCCTCGGTGAAGTATTCGGTCAGGCCGTTGTCGCGGCGGGTATAGCGAAACACTTCGAGCTTCGGGTTGACCATCGCCGCGGCGAGCGTCGGCGAGTGGAATTTCGCGCCGGCGATGTCGCGAAACGTGATCTCGGTCGTGGCGATGTTCCGATCTTCGATCGCCTTCGCGCCGCTGCCGCCAAGCTCGGCGTCGGGCAGCATCACGATCTGGTCGCAAGCCAGTGCGATGAGGGCCGCATCGCCGCGCGCTTCGCCGGCGATATAGGCTACGGTGCGCCGCTTCGAAGGGTCGAGCCCCTTCGCAAGATGATGCGCGAGCTCCGAGCTCGCGGCGAAGTCTCCGCCCGGGCTATCGATCCAGACGCAGATGAAGTTAACGTCGTTCTTACGAATCTCGTCGTCGATGACTTTGATCTTCTCTTGAATCATCTCGGCGTTGATCACCCCTCGCACGTCGACGCGCACGGTGCGCCATTCGCCGTCGATCGAGGGATCTTCTTCGAGCGCTTCGCCGGAGAGGCCGAGCTCTTGCAACAGCTCCGTCTTATCCGCCGTGCGGCGGCCGACGAAGCCGAACTCTTGCGCTTGGGCTCCCGTGAAGAGTCCCGGCCGGCCGGCGGGAATCACCACCTTCGGCTCGCTCACCGCTTTGCGCTTTTTGAGCGCTTCGAGATCTTCGCGTAAGACGAACTCCCGGCTGCTCTCCGTTTCGACTTGGAGCAGCTCGATCTTTTTATCGAGCATCTTCAGCGCGATCGGCAGCGGCACGGTCTTGCGCCCTTCGGCGATCTGGCGATAGCCGGCGGTCATGACCTGATCGATCGAGGTTTCGTGCGTTCCGGCATCGCCGATTTCGGTCGTCTCGTTCACGCCGTCTTTATGGATGATGATCTCATTGCACGCCAGCGCGACGAGCACGCCGTGGCCGGTGAGCGTCTTCGGGACGTAAGCGATCGTGGTCGCGCCGTTGAGGTTCGGCCCGCTGAGATACTTCGCCAAGTCGTGAGCGCTGCCGAACTCGGTGCGGCCCGACTGGATCTCCAAGATGACGACCGGCCATTGCTGATGCTTCTTCGCCTGATCGACGAAGGTCTCGACGGTGCGCCGAACCCGATCCCGAACCTTGTCCGTGATCGGAGCTCCGATGCGGAGGTATTTGCCGACCCGCTTTTCACCGGCAGGGCCGAGTTGCGGCGGACCGGCTTTCGCCCCTTCGGGCTTCTCCGCGGCCGGCTTGCCGGGCTCGTCGCCGCTGGCAGGTGCTTGGGCCAGCAGGCCCGAAGCTTGTGCCAGGAGGCATGTAGCCGTTAGTAAGCTGAAGACCGGAACCGTCAGTGTGCGAAGCATCGCCTTTACCATCGGTAGATCGACCTGCCCCACAGGGGTCTAATGCGGCCCGAGACCTTAGTGGCCCCACACCGAAACGGCCCAGGAACTCGCGGCCTGAAACGCCTCGATAAGCACTTCGCCGCTCGGGCGTAAGTATTTACCGAATATGGCCTTTCGTCCGGGAATTATAGAGAGCCGGCCCGGCGAGTCAATCAGCGGAGCCCGGGTAGGCGATCTGCAACTGAGACGCAACTCGCCACGCAAGAAGGAGTTACGCTCCCGGAGACGGCCTCTCGATCTCCGAGGCGAGTGGCCGGTGTGAACCGGCCGTTGGGGGGCGGCACAAGTGCCGTATCTCTACAGGAACATTCGCCCACGCTTACCGATTCGCCGACGGAGCCAAGCCGACGTTGATGTTCGGCTGTCCGTTGGGAGGGCCGGCTTGTTGTGGGTTCGCACCCGGCGCGGCTCCTTCCGGTTCGTCGCCGCTCGGCATCACCTGGTGTTGCCAACCGAACGGCGTACTGGGGCGCACGAAGACGCCGGTAAACTCGCGAAAGTTGTTAAACGCTCCGTTCACGACCATGTCCGTGAACTGATAAACGGTTCGGTCTTTGCCGTTGGGCAAGTGCATGTTCAAGGCAAACGGCTCCAGCTTCGTCACCGCCTTGCCGTCGTGGGCGAAGCTCAGAATTAGATCGATCTTCTGGAAGTTCGCGGCGTCTTTGGCGTGTCGAGGATAGACCTCGAGCCAGACCTGATCCGCTTGGTTGGCTTGGGGCGTCGTGATACGCAGCCAATAGCGGGCCTTCATCTTTCCGGCATCGACGCCGAACACGAACGGCATCGGCCCGTCGGCGATCGCTTGCCCTTGCATTGCTTTCGGCAGCGGATGTTCGCGCATCTGCTTTAAGTCGTTCCGAAATTCGAAGACGGCGGCGCCCGTGCAGATCCACTTCTCGCTGGCGTCGTCGAGCTCGTAGTAGCCTTTGTCGGGGGCGGCGTATTTCAGTTTCCCTTTGACGATCCGCTTCGCGGCGTTCGCGTTTCCGAACACGCCGTCGTAGTCCCAGCGGGTAAAGGTCGATTCATAAGTCTTCACCTGACCGCTCTTCATTTGCCAATCGGTGAGCAGTCGATCGAGCACCTCTTCTTCCGGCGGCGAGAGCACGAAGGGAGCTTGCTGGAGCGGCTGCGGTGCCGGCGCCGGCAACATGCCATTTCCCGGCGGCAGCCCTTGCTGCGGAACCCCGGCCGGCGGGCCGACGAGTTGCTGCTCGAGCGGCTGCGGCGGCAATTGTTGTTGTTGCAGCAGCTGTTGTTGCTGTTGTTCAGGTGGAAGTTGCTGCTGCGGAAGCGGTTGTTGCTGTTGTTCGGGGAATTGCTGCTGTTGCGCCGTTGCGACGACGGCCCAAAAGATCACCAGCAACATGACCGAAAGCGCCGTGAGCGGAACGATGCGCGACGACATAGCGAACACCTAGCGGAGAAGGAGACGACGCTGGAGACAACACCGACGGGAGGCAAAATGCGGGCGGGATTCTAGCAACATGCCCAAACCGACCCTAGACCGATTCACCCCGCTGGCGGCACGATTCGGCCTCGCGCTGCGCGGCCGCGCGAACTCCGGCCGGCCGCTGGTCGACCTCGTGCCGGCAGGCCTCGCGAAACCTCGCACAAGTATGCCCTCGGAATAGGTTTTGTCCGTCGCCGAGGCCGAGAAACGCCGGTTTCGTCGCCGTTCATGCACCGTTCGGCATGGGATTCGCCCGCATGGCTTGGGCGATTCCGCCTCGGCTGGCCCGCCGGCTTCCATCTCGCGACCTCTTCTTTGAGCGGCTCACTATGCGTTACCTAGCTCTTGCAACCGACTATGACGGCACGATCGCCACGAGCGGCATCGTCGACCAGCCGACCTTGGCCGCGCTCGAACGGCTGCGCGGCTCCGGCCGGAAGCTGATCCTGGTCACAGGCCGAGAGCTCGACGACTTGAAGAAGACCTTCGACCATTTCGAGATCTTCGAGTGGATCGTGGCGGAGAACGGCGCGCTGTTGTATCGGCCGAGCAATCAGGAGTCGACGTACCTCGGCGAACGCCCGTCGCAAGCGTTCGTCGATGAGTTGGTGCGCCGCGGCGTCGGCCCGATCTCGGTCGGCGGAATCATCGTCGCGACATGGCATCCCCACGAGACGACGGTGCTCGAAGTCATTCGCGATCTCGGCCTCGAACTACAGGTGATCTTCAACAAAGACGCCGTGATGGTCTTGCCGGCCAACATCAACAAGGCGACCGGCCTAAAAGCGGCGCTGAAGCGCATGGAGCTCTCGCCGCACGAAGTGGTCGGCGTCGGCGATGCCGAAAACGATCACGCGTTTCTCAGCATGTGCGAGTGCTCGGCCGCGGTCGACAACGCGCTGCCGGCGGTGAAGGAGCGTGCCGACATCGTACTGGCGCGCGACCACGGAGCCGGCGTGACTCAGTTGATCGACCAGATGCTGGCCGACGACCTGGCCGATCTCGAAGGCAAAGTCGAGCGGCATAAGCTGCTGCTCGGGACGCGCGCCGACGGGGTCGAGCTGCGCATCCGTCCGTACGACAACGGCATCCTCATCGCGGGCCCTTCCGGCAGCGGCAAGTCGACCGTCGCGACAGGCCTGCTCGAACGTCTCGGCGAGCATAAATTTCAATACTGCCTCATCGATCCCGAGGGAGACTACACGGCCTTCGACGGGGCGATCGTGCTCGGCGGCGCGAAGCAACCGCCGGTGATCGACGAAACGCTGCAAGTGCTCAAAGACCCAACGCGAAATTGCGTGTTCAATATGGTCGGCGTGGCGCTCGCCGATCGGCCGGCGATGTTCCTCACGCTCTTGAGCCGGCTCTTGGAACTACGCGCCGCGACCGGCCGGCCCCATTGGATCGTAGTCGACGAGGCCCATCATCTGCTGCCGACGAATTGGCTGCCGGTGGCGCTCGCGCTGCCTCAGCAACTCAATCGTTTGATCCTCATCACCGTTCATCCGGCCGCCGTCTCGCCGACGGTGCTGGAAACGGTGAAGCTGGTCGTCGCCGTCGGGCCCGAGCCTGCGGAAACGGTGAAGGAGTTGTGCGTAGCGTTGAAAGCGCCGGAGCCATCGCTGGCCGGGCTCCAGCGCGGCGAGGACGAAGTGTTGCTTTGGTCGCGCGCGACCGGTGAGACGGCCTTCGTGCGCCCGGCCCGCAGCAAATCGGAGCGTCGTCGGCATATCCGTAAATACGCCGAAGGCGAGCTGCCGCCGGAACGGAGCTTCTATTTCCGCGGTCCGACGAAGGCGCTCAACCTGCGCGCGCAGAACTTGATTCTCTTCATGCAAACGGCCGACGGCGTCGACGACGCGACTTGGAAGTTTCATCTCGATCGCGGCGACGTCGCTCGTTGGTTTGCCGAAGGAATCAAAGACGGTGAGCTCGAAGCCGAAGCGCAAGGGATCGCCGAGCAGTCGTCGCAAGGGAACCGCGTGACGCCGAAAGAAAGCCGCGCACTCATTCGCGCCGCGATCGAGAAACGCTACACCTTGCCGATGACGCCGTTCATGCCGATGCCGGATACCGACGCCAAGCCGGTGCATGCGTGAGCACAAGAAATTATCTCGACGCGATTCTACTGCAACATCCAGCGCAGCAATTGCTCCGTCTGCTCGAACGACGCGAGATGAAAATCCGCCAGCTCATGCCCCTCGCATGTCTCTAGCGGAGCCCCGGCCGTATACAGCACCGTCCGGGCTCCCGCCCGTCGGCCGGCTTCGATATCGAACACGTAGTCGCCGACGACTACGATCTCATTGGGCTCGATCTTCCAACGCCGGCAAAGATCGCGCACGGCGGTCGGGTCGGGCTTCGGCGGCGCGTCGTCGCGCGCCACGACGATCTCGAACGGCATTTGCAACCGTGCGATCGTTTGCAATGCGACCGCGCGACTATTCCTCGTCCACAGCGCGCGATGCATGCCGAGCGCGTCGATCGTGCGCACGAACTCGGCCGCTCCGGCGATCGGCGTGGCGCGCAAGCCGCCGGCGTGTTCATGCCGATGAAGGATCTCACGGCAGCGTTCCGCTTCCTCAGGCGGAAGGTCGGCGATCGCTTCGAGCAGCGCCGTTCCCGCCGACAGGCCCATCTCGGCGCGCATCGCGTCGAAGTCGAGCGCCGAATCGACGAGCGTCCCGTCGAGATCGAAGATGATCCCGCGCACCGGCACCCGCTCGGGTCGGGGCGTCGGGTCGGTGTTAGTGGATTTCGGCATGATAAATCTCGTCCCAAAAGGAGCTCGCGCGGTTAGATTGTTACCGTCTCGCCCGTTCTTCGAAAGGAGCGTAACGTGCGCATCGCCGTATTCAACTCGAAGCCGTACGATCGGGAATTTCTCACCACGGCCGTCGGCAAGTTCTCATACGAATTGCTGTTCCTCGAACCGCACCTCTCGCCGGCCACGGCCAAGCTCGCCGAAGGGTTCGACTGCGTCTGCGTCTTCGTCAACGATCGGCTCGATGCCGACGTGCTGCGAACGCTCGCCGCCGGAGGGACGCAGCTCATCGCGCTGCGCTGTGCGGGCTTCAACAACGTCGATCTCGCCGCCGCGGCCGCGTTGGGGCTCCGCGTGATTCGCGTGCCGGCCTATTCGCCTTACTCCGTCGCCGAGCATACCGTCGGCCTGATGCTCACGCTCAATCGCAAGTTTCATAAAGCCTACAACCGCGTGCGCGAAGGAAACTTTTCCCTCGAAGGTTTGCTCGGCTTCGACTTCCACGGCCGAACCGTCGGGATCGTCGGCACCGGAAAGATCGGCGAATGCACGGCCCGGATCCTCGCGGGCTTCGGCTGCCGGCTCTTGGCGTTCGATCCCTATCCGAACGAGGCCGTGAAACAGCTCGGAGCCGCCTACGTCGAGCTTCCGCAACTGCTCGGCGAGTCCGATGTCGTGACGCTGCATTGCCCCCTCACGCCGCAATCGCATCATCTGATCGATGCGGCCCGGCTCGCGCTGATGAAGCCCGGCGCGATGTTGATCAACACCGGTCGAGGGGCGCTGATCGATGCCGGGGCCGTCGTCGCGGCGCTGAAGTCGGGCCGGCTGGGCGCGCTGGGCATCGACGTCTATGAAGAAGAGGCCGAGCTCTTCTTCGAAGACCATTCGAGCCATCCGATTCTCGACGATGTTTTCTCGCGCCTGCTGACGTTTCCGAACGTCCTCGTCACGGGTCATCAAGCGTTCTTCACGCGCGACGCTCTGGCCAGCATCGCCTCGCAAACGATCGCCGGCATCACGGCCTTCGCAACCGGCAAGCCGCTATTGAACGAAGTCACGCTGAAGTAGAGCTACTATCGCTTCCGGATCGCTTGCGAGAATTCCGGATCGTCCCGATGTCGATACGCCACATCGGTCACGCGGGCCGCGCGGCGTGTTTCGTCGAACGAGTATTCCGTTTTCAGGAGCCCGAGGTCGTAAGCCAGTCGGTCGGAGTAGCCGGGGAGTAGAATGCGATAGTCGTAGGGGACGCGGTTCGGCATGAGTTCGTTGATGTGCTTGGCGATGTTCGTGGTGCAGTTGTTGGTGAGCGTGTTGTAGAACTCCGGCTGTCGCTTGAGCTTGTTCACGCGTAGGAGAATATTCTCGAACAGCTTACGCACCTGGTCCGGCTCGGCCCGCGTCGCGTAGACGTAAACGTCGTTTAAGCGGAAGTTCGTCCGCAAGCCGATCAAGTCGCGCTCGTCGCCGACGACGTACATCAGCTCGTATTTGTTCATCGCCGCGAGCGCCGGGTTGTACGTCTCCCCTTGCTCCTTGCGAATCTCGACGCTGACGCCGACATAGTCCTTGTCGTCGAAGCCGAAGCTCAGCATCGTATGCGCGAGCTCGGGCATGTCGGGAAACGGCACCCGCACGAAGTCGACGGTCTTCAGCTTCGTCAGGTCGTACGTCTTGTCGTAATGGCGAACGACGTAATCGTCGGATGTTTTGTAATCGCAGTAGCGAACGTTGCGCACCGTTACCTGGTTGAGATCTTTCGAGAACTCCGCGCTCGCCAACACCGATTGGTCCGGGCTCCAGTTCCGCTCGTTCGAGGCCTTGAACTTCGCGCAGCCCCCGGCCAAGGCAACCGACAACGCGAGCGCAATCGCCGATCGATAGGCAAGCGAAAAGCGTTTGGTTTGGGGGGCGTTGGTCATCGTAAAGCGGCTGTCATGAGCGCCAAGTGTGGTTTTCGGCTACCTATCCAAGTTCCCGCGGCGTCGAGTAAACTGAAGGTTACTACTCGACGTCGGTCCCGCGCCGCAAGAGCGCTGGGATCTCTAGCACCGCCGGCATTCTCTCGCCGTTCCCTTTTTCTCCGATCGAAGTCCGCGTATGACCGTGTCTACCGTTTCCACGAATAGCTGCGAACTTCTGGCTCCTGCCGGCGATTGGGAATGCCTCCGCGCGGCCTGCGCCAACGGTGCCGATGCCGTGTACTTCGGGCTCTCCGATTTCAACGCCCGCCACCGCGCGCACAACTTCACGCTCGAAGAGTTGCCGCAGGTGGTCGAGTATCTGCACCGGCACAACGTGCGCGGCTACGTGACGATGAACACGCTCATCTTCAGCGACGAGCTTGCCGCCGCTTCGCAGATGATCGCCGGGATGGCCGCTTCGGGCGTCGACGCCGTGATCGTGCAAGACCTCGGCCTAGCGCGGCTGATTCATGAAGTCGCGCCCGATCTCGCGATCCACGGTTCGACGCAGATGACCCTCACCGAGCCGCAGGGGATCGAGTATGTCCGTCGGCTGGGGATCGAGCGCGTGATCGTGGCGCGGGAATTGTCGCTGGCCGATGTGAAGAAGATCCGCGCCGCAACCGATCTCCCGGTCGAGGTGTTCGTCCACGGCGCGCTCTGCGTGGCCTACAGCGGGCAATGCCTCACGAGCGAAGCGCTCGGCGGTCGAAGCGCCAATCGAGGCCAATGTGCTCAAGCCTGCCGCTTGCCTTACGACCTCGTCGTCGACGGCGAAGTGCGCGACCTCGGCGACGTCGCTTATCTGTTGAGTCCGCAAGATCTCGCGTCGTACGATTTCGTCGATGAGTTGGTCGCGGCCGGCGTTTGCAGTTTGAAGATCGAAGGGCGCTTGAAGAGCGCCCATTACGTGGCCGCGACGACGAAGACTTACCGCGCGGCCCTCGACGCCGCCCTCGCGAAACAAGAATTTAAGCTCGAGCGCCAAGCCGAGCTCGACTTGCAGCAAAGCTTCTCGCGCGGCTTCTCGCCCGGCTTCTTGAAGGGGCTTAATCACCAGAAGCTTGTGAGCGGTCGGTTTCCCAAGGCCCGCGGGGTCCGCGTCGGCACGGTCGTCGGCACGACGGCCGCCGGCGTGCTCGTCGACATCGGCTCGGAACACGACTTGTCGATCGTCAAGGCCGGCGACGGCTGCGTGTTCGACGAAGGGCATCCCGATCAAGACGAGCAGGGGGGCCGACTCTACGGCGTGCGCACGATCGACGCCGCACCGCATGGCGACCGCCCGCGACGGTTGGAAATCTTTTTTGCCGAAGGCTCGCTGAATCTTTCGGCCATCGCGATCGGCGCAATCGTCTGGCGCACCGACGATCCGACGATGCGCCGCCGAATGGAACAGACGTTCAATCGCGAACCGGTCCCGCGCCGCGTGGCGATTCATTTTCATGCCGCCGGCCGAGTCGGCGGTCCGCTCACGCTCACGGCGCGCGACTTCGACGGTCGCGAAGCAAGCGCCGAGTGGGAAGGTCCGCTGGCCTTGGCGACGAAGCACCCGCTCACGGTCGAATCGTTGCGGGAGCAATGCGGCCGGCTCGGCGATACGCCGTTCGAACTGGGCGAAGTGACGCTCGATGCCGTGGAGCCGATCATGGTTCCCAAGAGCGTGATGAACGACCTGCGGCGTCGCGCTGTCGAGCAACTCTTGCAAGCCCGGCTCGCTGCTCCGCGGGCGCGACCCGTACGAATCGAGGCTCTCGACGAGCTGCGCGCCGCCGCAATCGCTCGCAAGCCGGTTCAACTCACGCCGACCGATACGCCGTCGCTCTACGTCCTTGCGCGCACGATGACGCAACTCGAAGCGGTACTCGCTTGGCAGCCCGAAGCGCCTCTGGCTCGGCCCGCGATGGTGTATTGCGACTTTGAAGATGTGCGCCGCTACAAGGAAGCGGTGCCGCTCGCGCGTGCCGCCGGCATTCCGATCGGGCTGGCTACGCTTCGCATCTTGAAGCCGGGCGAAGAAGGCTTGTTCCAAGTGATCGGCCGCAACGTGCCCGACGCCGTGCTGGTGCGCAACCTCGCGGCCTTGTCGCACTTCCGCCGGACGCTGCCGGAGGTGTCGCTGATCGGCGACTTTTCGCTGAACGTAACCAATGAGCTGACCGCCGAGCTGTTATTAGGCGAAGGGCTCGCGCGACTCGTGCCCGGCTACGATCTGAGCTGGGAGCAACTCGCGGCCCTCTTGAGCCACAGCGCGCCGGGCCGATTCGAGACGGTCGTGCACCAGCACATGCCGATGTTCCACATGGAGCATTGCGTCTTCGCCCACACGATGTCGGAAGGGACCGACGCGACGAACTGCGGCCGGCCGTGCGATCGACACAAGGTGGCGTTGCGCGACCGCGTCGGCGCGGAATTCCCGCTGTTGGCCGATACCGGCTGCCGCAACACGGTGTTCAATGCCTTGCCGCAATCGGCCGCTGAATACTTGCCGCGCATGCTCGCGCTCGGGCTCAAGCACTTCCGCGTCGAGTTGCTCTTGGAAACGCCGGAGCAAGTCGGCCCGTTGCTCGAACGTTATGCTCGCGCACTGGCCGGGCTCGACGACGGCAAGCGCGCGTGGCGCGGCCTGCAAGTGCTCAACCAACTCGGCGTGACGCGCGGGACGTTGCAGACGAGTTGAGAGGCTTTGTCGGACCATCAGCCGCGGGGCGTTAGCCCCCGGTCATCCGACTGATCATTCGGCGAGGCCGACCGTTGAGGAAACCGGGGGCTAACGCCCTCCGGCTAAATGAGTCGTTCTACTTGCACTTGCCGCAATGTCCCTTGAGCAGCACTTCGGTGAGGCTGCCGATCGACGACTTTTTGCTGCCGGGCGTCGGTGTGATGTCGACATGCACGTCGGTCAGGCAGCTTACCTTGCCGCAGTCGATGCAGACGAAGTGGGGATGCTCGGACGAATGGTCGTGCCCGTCGCGGCGAAGCTCGTAGCGCCAGACGTGGTCGCCGAGTTCGGCGCGAGCGACGAGGCCGGACTCGGCCAAGTCCATCAAGTTGCGATAGACGGTCGCGCGATCCAAGCCGGTCGGCACGAGTTCCTTGGCGAGCTCGGCATGCGAGAGGGGAGTGCGCGCGGCCCGCAATTGTTGCATCACGGCCAGCCGAGCCGAGGTGCTGCGCAAGCCCGACGTTCGGAGCAAGGCTTTCAATTCGGCGATTTCGTCGGCGGCGGAAGTGCGCATGAAAGTGGCTGTCGACCCGTTCTCGAATTGTTGCGGTACTGTTGTAATAGTAACAGCATCGCACCCGTCGTTCAACTGCCGCAGCGGCGTGAAACCGCTTGAAAGGCCGTGGTTTGCGGCCTTTCGGCTCGCGTGGCCGGCTTGTGACGAAAACAATCGCGTGTTAGTCTTGCTGGATTACGACCCGCGTCTCCGCGCTCGCCTATACGTCGGCGAATCCCGCATGACTCCTTCCGCCGCTGCCGCCGCCGGTGCTCTTGCCGCCGAACCTGCCGTCGAGCAAGTCGAGCAGGAGTACATTCGCGTGCGAGGCGCGCGGGTTCACAACTTGCAGAACATCGACGTCGACATTCCCCGCGACCAGCTCACCGTCGTCACGGGCCCGAGCGGGTCGGGAAAGAGTTCGCTGGCGTTCGATACCGTGTTCGCCGAAGGGCAGCGCTTGTTCGTCGAGAGTTTGTCGGTCTACGTGCGGCAGTTTCTCACGCAATTGCAACGGCCCGACGTCGACCTGATCGAAGGACTGCAACCGACGATCTCGATCGACCAGCGAGCCGGCTCGCAGAACCCGCGCAGCACGGTCGCCACGGTCACGGAGATTCACGACTATCTGCGCCTCTTGATGGCGCGCATCGGCGAGCCGCATTGCCCGCATTGCAACGAGCCGATCAAGCGCCAGAGCCCTGAGCAGATCGTGGATGCGTTGGCGAAGCTTCCGGTCGGGAGCAAGGTGATCTTGCTTGCGCCGTTGGTGCGCGGTCGCAAAGGGAAGCACCAAGAAGAGCTCGACACGATTCGCAAGGCCGGCTTCGTGCGCGTGCGGGTCGACGGCATGGTCTGCGAGCTCGACCAGGTGCCGGAGCTTGCGCCGCGCAAGGCCCATACGATCGAGGCGATCGTCGACCGGTTGATCGTGCGCGATAACTTGCGCCCGCGCTTGGCCGAGAGCGTGCAACTTGCTTTGAAACATGGCGCCGGGGTGCTCACGATTCTCTCGGCCATCGGCACCGGGCCCGCTGCCGTGCAGACCGCGCCGCCGACGGCCAACGGCGGCGCGAACACCGGCAACGGCAAAAACGGCGGACATGGCGCAGCGCCGAAAGCTGCGACTGCGCCGAAGCCCGCTGCACCGGCCGCGAAGAAGCCGGCGCCGCCGGTCGTGCCCGCCGCGGCTTCGAATCAGCCTGCGCCCGAGGCTCCCGTCTCCGATTGGCATGAGGAACTCTTCAGCACGTTGCAGGCTTGCCCGAGCTGTCGCATGAGCTTCGAGGAGTTGGAGCCGCGGACGTTCAGTTTCAACAGTCCGTACGGTGCGTGCCAAGCGTGCGAAGGGCTCGGCTCGCGCAGCGGGTTCGACCCGGAACTCGTCGCGCCGGATCGTACGCTGGCGCTCGGCAACGGGGCGATCGCGCCGTGGTCCGAGGCGGCGCCGGCCGACGTCGAGCGTCATCGCCACGACTTGGCCGAGTTTCTTGCGGTGCATCATGTGCGCTGGAACACGCCGTTGAAGAACATGGAGCCGGCCGAAGTGCAAGACTTGCTGCACGGCGACGGCAAGAAGTTCGTCGGCGTGTTGGCGTTGCTCGATGACGAATATGCCGCAGCGACTCCGGCGAAGCGCGAGGCGCTCGATCCGTTTCGGACGAGCATCCCGTGCGCCGTGTGCCACGGCTCGCGCTTGCGGCCCGAGGCCCGAGCCGTGCGGCTTGCCGGCGAGACGATTCAATCGATCAGCGACATGCCGGTGGCGAGCTCGCGGCCGTTCTTCGCGGGCTTGAGGTTCGCCGCGGAGCAAGAGCCGATCGCGCGGCCGATCGTCGGCGAGATCTTGAAGCGGCTGGCATTCTTAGAGCAAGTCGGCATCGGCTACCTGACGTTGTCTCGCGCCGCCGATACGCTCAGCGGCGGGGAGTTGCAACGGATTCGCCTCGCTACGGGGATCGGCACCGGCCTCGTCGGTACTTGCTATATCCTCGATGAGCCTTCGATCGGCTTGCATCCGCGCGACAACCAACGCCTAATCGACGCGCTGCGCGCCTTGCAGCGCTTAGGCAATACGCTCATCGTCGTCGAGCACGACGAAGCGATCATGCGGCAAGCTGATCATCTGATCGACATGGGGCCCGGCGCGGGACGGCATGGGGGGCGCATCGTCGCGCTGGGCACGCCGGCCGAAGTCGCCGCGCGCGAAGACTCGCTCACCGGCGGCTACCTTTCCGGTCGGCTTTCGATTCCGGTTCCCGCGACTCGCCGCAAGACGAACCAGAAGCGCATGCTCACCATCGAAGGAGCCGGAGCGAACAATCTGCAAGACGTCACGGCGAAGTTCCCGCTCGGCACGCTGACATGCGTCACCGGCGTGAGCGGTTCGGGCAAGAGCTCGCTGGTGAACGAGACGCTCGTGCGCGCCGTGCGCCGCGAGTTGCTCGGCGCCGGGCCGAAGCCGGGGCCGTTTCGCAAGTTGCTCGGGCTCCAGCAGATCGACAAGCTCATCGAGGTCGACCAATCGCCGATCGGCCGAACGCCGCGCAGCAACCCGGCAACCTATACGGGCTTGTTCGACGAGATCCGCAAGGTGTTTGCCGCCACGCGCGAAGCGAAGCAAAAAGGTTACAAAGTCGGACGGTTCAGCTTCAATCTCGCCGGCGGCCGATGCGAAGAGTGTGAAGGGCAGGGGGTTCGCAAAATCGAAATGAACTTCCTACCCGACCTCTACGTGCCGTGCGAGACGTGCAACGGGGCGCGGTTCAATCGGCAGACGCTGGCCGTGCGCTATCGCGATCGTTCGATCGCCGATGTGCTTGATATGCCGGTCGACGAAGCGGCCGACTTCTTCGAGAACTTCCCGGCGATCCACCGGATGCTCGTCTCGCTCCGCGAAGTCGGGCTCGGCTATGTGACGCTCGGGCAAAACTGCACGACTCTTTCCGGCGGCGAAGCGCAGCGCATCAAGCTCGCCGCCGAACTCGCACGAACCGCCACGGGCAACACCCTCTACGTGCTCGATGAACCGACGACGGGCTTGCACTTCGACGATGTACGCCGGCTGCTCGACGTGCTGGGTCGGTTGGTCGATTTGGGGAATACCGTGATTGTGATCGAGCACAACGTCGACGTGATGAAGAGCGCCGATTGGATCATCGACATCGGGCCCGAAGGGGGCGCGGCGGGAGGAAGAATCACGGCGACCGGCACGCCGGAAGAGATCGCGGCGCTCGACGACAACGCGACCGGGCAGTATCTCCGCGAAGCGCTGCAAGCGCGCGGCACCTCGGCCTAAGGCAAGCTGCCGGCGTGAGTCTGCTAGCGATGTCGTTTTGATTTCGACGCCGTGGTCGAATCTCGCGTCGAGGCCTTGCTTCGTCTCTCGTTGCCGGCAATACCGGCTTTTGTCTTCTTGACCGGTAGCAGGCATGTATTTATAGTCCCCGCCGAATTCGGGGCATTTAAATATCGCGTGTGGTTGCTGCGATGGTCTTCAGCTCACGATTGTTTCTGTTTCTGTTCTTGCCTGCGGCGCTGGCTTTGCATTTCATCGCGCCGAAGCGCATGCGGAATATCGTCTTGCTCATCGTGAGTTTGCTTTTTTATTCCTGGGGCGAGCCGCGGCAATTCGGCTTGATGTTGGTATCGATCGTTCTGAATCACGTTCTCGGGTTGCTTGCCGGCGCAACGCGCGAACGAGCGTCGGGGCGTTGGGTCGTGGGCGTAACGGTCGTCGCTAACCTCGCGCTGTTAGGCTACTACAAATACGCCAACTTCCTGATCGATGCGATCAATTCGGTGTTAGAAGTCATGGGAACTCCCGAAATCGTGCATGGATCGATCGCTCTACCGGTCGGGATTTCGTTTTACACGTTCCAAGCCATGTCGTACGTCATCGATGTTTATCGGGGGGAAGCGAAAGCGCAGCGGAACCCGATTAATACGGCCCTCTACATCAGCTTGTTTCCGCAATTGATCGCCGGCCCGATCGTGCGCTACGTCGACGTCGCTGCCCAGATCGACCAGCGGACGATCACGGTCGCAGGGTTTGCCGAAGGAATTCGACGGTTTACCATCGGCCTGGCGAAAAAAGTCTTGTTGGCGAATTCGCTGGCGACCGCCGCGGATTTGATTTTCGAATTGCCCAACGGAGGTCTTACTTTCGGTGTCGCTTGGCTCGGTGCCGTTTGCTACGGGCTGCAACTCTATTTCGATTTCTCCGGCTATAGCGATATGGCTATCGGATTGGGAGAAATGTTCGGTTTTCGCTTTGCGGAGAATTTCAACTATCCGTACGTGAGCCGTTCGATTACGGATTTCTGGCGCCGCTGGCATTTATCGCTCTCGACTTGGTTCCGTGATTACCTTTACGTGCCGCTCGGCGGCAATCGCTTGGGTGCGACTCGCACATACATGAATCTGTTGACGGTGTTCCTCCTCTGCGGCCTCTGGCACGGAGCGAACTGGACCTTCTTGGCTTGGGGCGCATTTCACGGCGCGTTTCTGATCATCGAACGGGCCGGCCTATCGCGTCGACTCGCAGCGTTGCCCGTTGTAGTACAGCATCTTTATACGCTCGTCGTGCTCTCGTTCGGTTGGGTGTTGTTCCGCGTCGAATCACTCGGTCAAGCGGCAGCGTATTGGTATGCGATGATCAGCCTTGGTTCTGCATCTTCCGCAGATGGACTGGCGTCTTATCTTGATTCAGGGCTGATCATCGCTCTCGTCGCAGCTTGTCTGGCGGCCGTTCCCGTTTGGGGGCGCCTCGCTCAGAGCGTTCGCCACCGTGCCGATCGCAGCTATGAATCCGGCTCGAAGGCGTTCGGTTTATGGATCGATACCATCGGGGCGGCGGCACGAGTCGCTTCACTATGCGGATTGTTCTTCGCAAGCGCCGCGGCATTGATGGCATCGACTTACAATCCATTTATTTACTTCCGATTTTAGCCGTTCATGCAGTCGACTACTCGCAGTATTCCGCATCGCATCGCGGACGGATTGTTGATCGCGTTGTTTTTGTCGGGCATCTCGCTACCGGCGTTGACGATGCTCCGCTCGAGCGGCGATCGTAACATTGCAGAAACGGAGCGGCGCTTAGCCGCTCCGTTTCCCGAGTTAGCCGTTCGTCGTATCGGACCGATTCCATGGATTAAGAAAACGAGTCTGATCCAATTCCCGCCGAAGTTCGAGAAGTGGTACGACGATCATGTCGGGTTTCGCCGGCCTTTGATTCGTCTGTATAACGTAGCGAAATACTTCGGCTTAACGACCGAGACTGGGCACACGTTTCGAGAGTCGGCCCAAAACCCGGTGATCGTCGGTAGCGATGGTTGGCTCTTCTTTGGTTCCGCCGGCAAACGTGACTTTCGTCGGATCGACCCATTTCCGCCGGAGAGCCTCAAGGTTTGGCGAAATTATCTGACCAAGCGTCGCGATTGGTTCGCCGCGAGAAAAATCGGTCATGCTTTTTTTATCGCGCCGAATAAGCAGACGATTTATCCCGAGTATATGCCCCGCGCGATGACACGCGCCGATCGTCCGTCGCGATTCGATCAGCTACTCGCCGAAGTTTCGCAAGAACCAAGCCTGCACTTGCTCGATCTTCGAAAGGCTCTCACGGACGGTCGCGATCTTTACCCGACATATCATCACACCGACACGCATTGGAACGAATATGGTGCGTATCTCGGCTATCGATTCTTGATGTCTCATTTGAACCGGCACATGCCTGCGGCGCCTGCATTGCCGTTGGAGTCGTTCGACATTGAGGCTAAGCGAGTCGTAAGCCGTCGTGATTTGGTGAGAATGATGAATGCGGCGATCGATATTGAAGATACTCTCGTCACACTCACGCCGCGCACTCCGCGGTGCGCGACTTGGGAAATGGGAGTGCCTTCCGACGATTTCGGATCGTTCCGGAAATCAACGAACTATAACGTGCCTAGCGGAAGGCTTGTGGTATTTCACGATTCGTTTATCAAAGCGCTTCGGCCGTTTCTCAGCGAAAACTTTCGCGAGGTTTATTATTTTTGGCAGTATACGCACGGCTATGAGCACATCGAAACAATTCGTCCGGACTTCGTGCTGGACGAAATGGTCGAGCGACATCTGCTGAATGATTTGCCGAAGAATCCGCCGTATGTCGATGCTCCGGTATCCGACTCTCCGGCCTCGCCGAATTCGGTGCAAGCTTGTGAAACGGGGGAAATTCATCGCTGAGTATAGTTAGATGAAATCCTACTTAATTCGATCGACGCGACTGCGATGACGGAGTCGCTCTTACTCACAATCGGCCGGCGTGTCGTTCTTACCATGCAACAATCGCTTACTACCATGCGCAGCACGCCTCAACGCATTGCCGATGTTTCGCTCATCGCTTTGTTCGTGTTCGCAATTTCGTTGCCCGTGTTGAAGATGTTTGTTTCGAGCGACGAGAGCGAGGTCATCGCGATAGAGCAGCGTCGGATGGCGCCGTTTCCCGAACTGGAGTATCGGCGAGTCGGTTCGATCTTGTGGGCGAAGAAGCGGAGTCTTCAGGATTTTCCGCGCGCGTTCGAAGCGTGGTACGACGATCATGTCGGTTTCCGCTTTTCGCTGATTCGCTGTTACAATATGGCGAAAGTCGTCGGTCTGACGGTAGAAAACAGTCTGAAAACCGGCGAGGCAGCTCAGGGAAATGTAATCGTCGGGCGCGACGGCTGGCTCTATCTCGGCGGCAGTTCCAACATCCGCGACTTTCGCCGCAGCGACTGCTACACACCGGCCGACCTCGCCGCCTGGCATGCGGCGCTCGCCCAGCGACGCGACTGGCTCGCTGCCCGCGGTAGCGGCTACGCATTCCTCGTTGCACCGAACAAAGCGACGATCTATCCCGAGTTCATGCCGCGCTCGATGTCGAAGACCGATCTACCGTCGCGGCTCGAGCAACTTCTCGCGGAGGTGTCGTAAGATCCCTCGCTGCTTGTGCTCGACACGCGACAGGCCCTCGTCGAAGGAGGAACTCGGCATCCGACCTATCACCGAACCGATACCCATTGGAACGATTATGGTGCCTATCTAGCCTATCGAATGTTGATGCCTCATCTCGGTCGGTCGGTAGCGATGAGTCCGACCGTGCCGCTCGAGTCGTTCGATTTGGAGGCGAAGGAAGTCGTCAACTTCGGAGATATGGCCCATGTGCTGAACGCGCCGATCGATTTCAAGCAGACGCTCGTCACCCTCACGCCCCGTTCGCCTCACTCGGCCGTTTGGGAAAGCTTTACGACCAAGGACGGCATCTCGGGTTATAAGTCGACGAACTATGCAGTGCCCGACGTGCGAATGGTCGTCTTTCACGATTCGTTTATGGGAGCACTTCAGTGGTTTCTAAGCGAGCACTTCCGCGAAGTCTATTATCTTCCGAAGTTCTCGACCAATCTCGTCGTCGAAGTCCGGCCCGACTTCGTGTTGGAAGAAATGGTGGAACGGTACCTGATGGACCCTCCGCCGGTCTTCACGGCGCCGACGAACTCTACTCCCGTGCTCGAAGCCCGCAAGCCGAATACGACTAGCCGCTAAGCGCTCGTCTGCCTTGAGAGAGTTTGCTACGGCTTCAGCGCCGCGATCTTCGCGTCGATCTCTTTCGCTTTCGCTTGGGCTTCTTCCATTGGCAGGCCTGCTTTGACGCCGGGGCGTTTGTGGCCGGTTTTGGTGAGCCAGGCGTCGTGTAAGAGTGCCTGCCGTTCGGCGATGAGTTTGAGCATCGCGGGGCCGTTCGGCTTTTGCGCGATGACCTTGTCGCCGTCTTCCGCCCTAGCGATTTCCGCGGCCGGTGCGCCCCAATGTAGGAGCAGCGCGCGGGCGATGATCCATTGGCCGATGTCGTTCGGATGAACCCCGTCGCCGGCGAGGCAATACTTCGGGTCGCTTGCCCGATGCTCTTTCAAGAAGCGAAGCATCGGGCCGTGAACGTCGACGACGTCCCAACCGTCGGCCGCGGCGCTCTTGGAACGCTTCGACAAGAGCCAATCGCTGTAACGCGCGAGGACGTCATCATAGCCTTCGTAAGGCGTGCGGTAGTCGGTGCGGCCCGCGGGCAGGACGCGTGCGCGAATCGGTTCCGGATCGAAGACCGGCGGCGTGAGATGCAAGACGCGCGCCCCGACGTCGGCCGAGCGCTTACGAAGTAGCTCCATCCCTGCTTGATACTTTTGAAACCGCTCGTCGCTGAACGGATGGTAGATGCCGCAGTTCATACCGTAGCAGGCGACGACGAGGTCGGGCTTCACGGCCGCCAGCGCGCGCTCGAGCCGTTCGTGAACCGTGGGGCGCGGGAACTTGCCGCCCGCATGATCTTCTTCGGAAAGGCCCGACACGGTTTCGCTGGCGAGGCCCATGTTGATGAACTCGATCGCGAAGTCGGGATCGTGCGTGCGGAGATAGGTCTCGACATAGGCGATGTATTTACCGGCGTGCGTAATACTGTCGCCGAGAAAGAGAACTCGCTTCACCCCGGCGAGGCCTTGTTGCCCGGCAGCCGGAACTTCGGCCGCGCGTGCAGGTGGCGCCGAGGTGCAGAGCCCTATTGCGAATGCGAACAACGCCGGAACGAGGGAGCACGAGCGGAAGGAGGTGAGTACACTTTTCATCGGTTTCGGCTCCGAAGAGAATGGCTTCGCGGCACGGGGGGAAGGGTTCTGTTTCCCCGAGGAATCGGCCCCTCAAAATGCACGGCCGGGAAGAGGATGTCAAACAATTCGGCAAGGTTTCGAGGCTCGTCGCCGGCGAGGTTGACACACTTCGGCAGGCCGACGACACTGAACCGGTTACGCTTTGCGCGCCGCGACCGGCCGAGGAACCCCCTCCTCGAAGCCTGCGGCCGAATCCCGCCCTCATCCTCCTTATATCCTTCCCGGGAGATTGCTTGTTATGAGCGAATCGAAGTCGAACGACCTTTCGCGTCGCGATGTTTTGAAGAAGTCGGGCGATGCCGCGGTGGCCGCCGGTGTGTTCGGCGCGGCAACGCACCTCTTGTCGGACATTTCGATTCCCAAAGTTCACGCTGCTCAAGACAGCACGATTCGCGTCGCGCTTGTCGGCTGCGGCGGTCGTGGAACCGGCGCAGCGATCAACGCGCTGTCGGTGAAGAACGGCCCGATCAAGCTCGTGGCGATGGCCGATGTGTTTCCCGACAAGCTCAACGCCGCTCATAAGAATTTGAAGTCGAAAGTCGAAAAGGACAAGCTGCCGGGCGAATTCGATGTGCCCGAGGATAAGAAGTTCATCGGCTTCGATGCGTATAAGCAAGCTCTCGATTGTTTGCGCCCGAACGACGTGGCGATCTTCGCGACGCCGCCGGCCTTCCGTTGGGTGCATTTCGGCGCGGCGATCGACAAGGGGATCAACGTCTTCATGGAGAAGCCGGTGACGGTCGACGGACCATCGAGCCGGAAACTGCTGACGCTGGCCGAAGCCTCGACGAAGAAGAATCTTAAGGTCGGCGTCGGCTTGATGTGTCGCCATTGCGATGCACGCCAACAACTGCACGATCGGATCAAGGCCGGCGAGATCGGCGACGTCTTGCTCATGCGTGCTTATCGTCAGGCCGGACCGACCGGCAGCGCTTTCTGCGAAGCGATGCCGAAGAATTGGGATAAGGGTGAGCTGCTTTATCAGATCAAGAACTTCCATGCGTTCTTGTGGGCCAGCGGCGGCGCCTTCAGCGACTTCTTGATCCACAACATCGACGAATGCTGCTGGATGAAAGACGCTTGGCCGGTGAAAGCCGAAGCCTCGGGCGGACGTCATTTCCGCACCGGTTACGTCGATCAGAACTTCGATACCTATTCAGTGTCGTACACGTTTGCCGATGGCACGAAGCTGCAGCTTGAAGGGCGCACGATGCCGGGCTGCAAGACCGAGTTCGCCAGCTACGCGCATGGTCAAAAGGGAACGGCCGTCATCTCCTCCGCCGGTCATACGCCGGCGAAGTGCCGCATCTATAAGGGGCAGAACATGACCCCGGAAAATCTGACGTGGAGCTATGGGCCGAACGAGCCGAACCCCTACCAACTGGAATGGGATCATCTGATCCAAGCGATCCGGAGCGACAAGCCTTACAACGAGGCGAAGCGCGGCGTGGAAGCGAGCTTGGTAACGTCGATGGGGCGCATGGCGGCACACACCGGCCGTGTGATCACGTTCGAAGAAATGCTGAACTGCGAACACGAGTTCGGCCCGACGGTCGATAAGCTGACGATGAACGGTCCTGCACCGGTCCTCGCCGATAAAGACGGCAAGTACCCGATCCCGCAACCCGGCTTGCGAACGAAGACCGAGTACTAAGCGACCGGTCGAGTTTGGAAACGGCAGTGCAACCACGTGCGGCGACGTCGGAGCGATTCCGACGTCGCCGCACTTATTTCAGCATCGGCGATACGTCTGTTACGATTGATCGATGTTCCCGAAGCGATTTACGCTGTAAAGGCCCTGCGGCATGCCGCTCGACTGGCAACGAATCGAAGTGTTGGACGACGCGATGATCGCGCTCTATCGCGCTCGCACGCCCGCCGAACGGCTTTCGATGGGAAACGAATGTAACCTTTCGGCCCGTCGACTCATCGCGGCTCAGCTTAGTTCGACTCGGCCCGATTGGACGAAAGAGCAAGTCGCGCGCGAAGTCGCCAGGAGAATGCTCGGTGGATCAGGTTGAATTGCTGAGTCGCATCGCGAGCGTGCTGGAATCGTTGCCGGCGCGCTACGCAGTCGTCGGGTCGATCGCGAGCATGCTCTATGGCGAGCCTCGCCTAACGCTCGATATCGATATCGTCGTCGAACTGGAAGATCGATTCGTAGATGCGTTGTGCGAGAGGTTTCCCGCTCCTGAACACCGAAAGTGTCGGCAGGGCTGCGCCTCGTCGAGGGAAGCTCAGCGGCGACCGCTCACGTTGCCGAGTACGCGCTTGAAGTGATCAGTTCACCAGTTCGATATCCGGCAGCTTCCACGTCTTCTCGAAGAGTTCTTTTTTCGGACCGTAGAGCCGGAACAACAGCTCGAACCGCCGCTTCGGATCGGTCGGTACCCAGTTCGATTCTATTCCCGCGGGTGCGGTGGGGCCGAAATAGATGTCGACCGAACCGTCGTCGTTCTTCCGTACCGCTGTATCGTTCGACGCTAGACTCGGGCGAGAGACTCCGCGGATCAAAGCATGCGTCTCGCGGTCGTAAGCCGTCGCCGACCAGTATTGTTCGACCGGCGCGTTTGCGGGCACCGTCAAGCGATACGTTTTGTTTCCCTCAAGCGGTCGGCCTTCGCGGTCGCTGATGTTGATGAGGTAGAACTGTCCTCTACCGAAATGCTTGGGGCTGAAATAAGCCATGTGGTACATCACCGCACGACCGTCGAGCCCATACTCGTTCGGGTCGGCGAACATCGAACTCAGCCCGTCTCGCGTCTCCGGCTGGATCGGCACTGCCCAGTGCGTGCCGGCGAAGAACGGTGGGACGAAGCCGCGTTCGTACTTCGCTGCGATCACTTCATGCGCTTCTCGCACCGCGTCGGTGAGGATGCGCTTCGTCGCGTCGTCGAGTGCATACGGTTTACCCTTTTCGATGCCGATCGTCTTGAGCGAATCGATCATCGCTTTGTCGCGCGTCAGCCACGGCTCGAACTGCACGAAACGATTCAACAACTCGAAGAAGGTTGCGTCGTACGGGATCGTCGCGTCGAAGGGCTTGTCGTACACGTCTACATACACCGTCGATTCGGGATTTCCGCCCAAGGGATAAAGCTTTACCCGCTTCCCGTGTTCGACGGCGGACTGAATGTCGGCGTCGCTACGGCTCTTGAAGTTCGACCGCAGGATCACGAAGCCGCGATACGTTTCCGACTGTAGCACGATGTATCCTTCCGGCGCCTTGTCTTCCTTGTCCGCACGTCTCGACGCTGTTGCCGTTTTGGAACGTCCATATCTTCGGCGCGCTGCAAGGCAACGTACTGTTCAACACAGCTCGACCGATTGCGCCGGGAATCCCCCTCTTGCTCGCGCCGGGCTCGATCGAGCAAGAGAACACGGTCGACGTGTTCGCACGTTCGAGCTCGCTCGGTGCGGCCTTTACCGGGCCGGAGATCGGCACGCTGCAAGCCGGAGGCGTCGTGCTGTTTCTATTCTACAACGACGCGCTGATCGTCGACCGCTACGGGCTTCTTCCGCTCCAAGCGTTCGGCGAGTTGAAAAACGAAGACTATCGATTCGCGGCCGGTTTGCAATTCAACGTGTTCGCACCGAACGTGCCGACGATGCTCACGTTCGGCTCGATGCTCGGCTCGGGCAATGCGGGGAACAACTTCGTCGGCCAAGTTCGCGTCGAGCGATTTCTGCACCCGAGCGATAACTCCGATTGGACGATTCAAGCGGCGATCAGCGATCCGGTGGCGACCGGCGTCGTTTCGAATTCACCGTTGTCGGTGTTAGTGACCCGCGGCCCGGCGCTACGAATCACCGAAGACAACGGTTGGCCGACTTTGGAAGGGCGCATCGCCTACTCGGTCGGCAAGAAATCGCTGGTCGGGCTCGAGCAAAAGCGGGCCTTGGAAATGGGCGTGTCGGCTGTCGGCGGGCAGTTGCGTTCGGTGCTCGTGCCGCAGCCGAATGTCGTGGCGAATACCTACGGCGCCTGCTCCGACTTTCGCTGGTCGGTGAGCGATCGTTTCGGCTTCCTCGGCGAGGCGTTCGTCGGCGAGGGGCTTGGCTTTCAAAACGGCGGCATCCTGCAGAGCGTCAATAGCGCGACGTTCCGCGGCATTCGCACGCGCGGCGCTTGGGGCGAGGCCTACTATTATCTCACGCCTTGCCTCCACACGCACTCCGGCGGCGGCATCGACGATCCGCTCGATCAAGACATCGCCGCCACGCAAGTCACCCGCAACACGACCCTCTTCTCCAACGTGATTTGGGACGCCACGAAGCAACTCCGCTTCGGTGTCGAGTTTACCTATCGCCAGACGAACTACGTTGCGCTCAACGACAACCACGGCTGCGGCTTCCACTTCCAAACGCAGTGGTCGTTCTAAATCATCACCACCTTGATGCGGCCGTCCTGCTTGTCGCGGAAGGGGCTTGTAGACCGCCGACGCAACCTGGTGCGTGATCACGAGCGACGGGTCGATCTCGTTGTTTTCGATCTTCTTCAAGAGCGGCTTCATGTATTTCTGCATGTGCGTCTGGCCCGATGGCGAAACAATGACCGAGTTGAGGCGCGTCTCCGATACATTTGCCGGTTTTCACGAAGGTAAAATGGTTTAAATTGTAGACTTCGCTGTCTCCCGCGACTCAAGTGAAGTCTTGCGCGACCGTTGGGTGATCGTGCATGATGGGCCGGCGACCCGTCGCGGCGAGATCATCGCCCCGAGCGTCGGCGATCATGCCGGCGAAGCGTGATTGCCACGGAGGCCAACTAACGTGGACAACCGACGAATTGAAATAAGAACGGGAGAAACCCGATGACTCAGCTCCGCATCGCGTTGGCGCAGTGCCGACAAACGGCCGACTTCGAAGTCAACGCCGTCAAGATATTCGAATTCCTCGAACGGGCCGCCGCGGTCGGCGCGCAGATCGTTTGCTTCCCCGAAACTCAGACAGTCGGCTACCGCGTCGACATCACGCAGCCCGACGCGCCGGTCGAGCCGCAACGTTTGGAAGAACTGCATTGCCGCATCGCCCGGCGTTGCGCCGAGTTGAAGTTGGCCTGCATCCTCGGGACCGAGATACCGCTGGAATCGAACCCGACCGGCGGTAAGCCGTACAACTCGGCGCTCGTGATTTCTCCGAACGGCGAGATTCTCGGCGTGCATCACAAGACGAAGCTCACCCCGCTCGATGCCGTGGCGTATTCGTCGGGCAGTTCGCTGGAGACTTTCGATCTGTGCGGCGTGCGCATCGGCGTGGTGATCTGCTTCGAGGGCTTCCGCTTCGCCGAGACGACGCGCGAATGCGTTCGTCAAGGAGCACGAGTCGTCTTCCATCCGCAGAACAACACGACTCGCCCGAACGACTGGAAGATCCCGATCCACCACGCGATGATCGTGACGCGAGCCGCCGAGAACACCATCTGGTTCGCGTCGTGCAACATTTGCCACGACGAGCACCAGAATTGCAGTTCGATGATCGTCGCTCCCGACGGTCGAATTCACGCTCTGGCGGCATTGAAGCACGAAGAGCTTCTCGTCGCCGACCTTGAGATCGACCTCGCTACGCAAGCGATGTTCAAGTTCGATACCGACGGCTGTGCCCAAGTGCTGTTCTCGGATACGGTGCGGCAAGAAGAATACGCTCCGGCGAAGCCCGCTTAGCCGCCGAGCCAAACAAGACGACGAGAGCTCGCCGATGAAGTGGGCCATGCTACAGCCGGCCGAACACGCTTGCTCCAAGGCCCGGGTGCTGCCGAGCTCATCGGTGAGGAGCCATTCCAAGCCGTGGCCCGTCCGCTGCTGGCCGAGCACTTGCCCTTCGGCGATGAACTGCCGCAGCCGGAGCTCGCCCGAGCCGTCGAGCACCAGCAAGAGCGTGTCGCCGGCGTAGACGTAACGCTCCGCGTCGACCAGCGCACCTTCCGCGTCGTACACCTTCTTTCCGATCCGATGGTTCGAGGCGTCGTAGCGGTACGTCAGCGAGCCGGACGTTGCGCCGTCGACCCGCTTCCAGGTCACCTCGACCAGACGGTTGCGATGATCCCACCGATACTCTTCCCGCGTGCCGTCGGCCAGCGACGTCTTCGCCGTTCGGTTCCCCCGAGCGTCGTACTCGTAGCTGTACGTCCCGTCCGAGACGACCCGATTGTGCGGATCGGGCACGTAAGTCGACGCTTGCGTCGACGCCTCAGAAAAGTGAGCCTTGACCTCTTGCGCCTACGGCGCACGAACATTTGTCCGTGAAGATATAGGAAGCCGGGGCTCCCGGTGGGATCCATTTCGGATGTTCAACGTCCCTCTGTATCCCGACTCAGGAGCCCCGACATGTCCGCTTATTTTATCGCCTTCGACGTGCATTGCGAGTTTTGCGAGAT
>JAIOPP010000059.1 GCA_021413845.1 Planctomycetia bacterium
GTGAACTTATGCGGGCTCGAGCGATGCGAGCAAGCGGGCAACTCCAACAGGCCCGTCGCCAACGCGAACCGCAACACCCGACGCGGACTCTTCGTCGTCTTCATACGACGAGAGTTGCCGAACCACCCTTGCTAGCTGACGAATATTATCCGATGTTTTCTACGGAGCAGCTGTTACTTATTTACGACACTTGCGAGACGAGATACATCGCGTCACTCGAATCGCAATTCCACGAGCGTGATTGGTATTCGCATTTGCGATTACTTCAACCGTGATTTCTTCGTGGTTGGGAACATAAGATCGCCCTGGATCTGATGAGCCCGTCATTCGGAGCTCACAGTCGATGCATTGCGTGAATTATGCGAGGGCTCCGATCACGGTTCGCGCGGTGCCTCATTGAGTGCGAAAGTGCTCAGCGGCGTGATCGTGAACATTCGCAAGTCGTCGCAGAATGAAAAGTCCCGTGCGAAAGCAAGAAATGCGCCTCCGCACGGGACCGAAGTCCGTTGACGTGTTCAGGCTCGTACTAGGCAGCCGCTGTTGCAGAGTGAGCCAGGGAGTAATGCCATGTGCCGGCAGCAGCCGTGCCTCCACGAATTAATCGTTGCCGGATTCTCCCCGCGCGGAAACAGCTCGCCAAGCCTTCTAATGCCATGATCTGATTGAGCGACGTAAGTTCAGTCAAATCCCGAAACGTTTGCGGACCGTTGCATCCATGCAGAGCATCCTCGAGCCTCAATCCGGACTCGCGGGCGATATCACGGATATGCGGTTGCGGACCTTGAGGCGTTCATCGCCAAACGGAGTTCCGATTCGGTATGATCTTGGGAGCGGGCGTCGTCGTGTCCCGGCGGCGCCCGCTTTTTTCTTTTAGGATTCAAAGCTATGGCAAGCATCACGAGCGAAGAGAACGACCGTCGCACGATTCAATTCAAGATCGGCGGGCAGAAGCGGAAGAGTATCCGCCTCGGCAAGATGACGATCAAGGACGCCGAGACGCTCAAGCTTCGAGTCGAGTATCTCATCACGGCCAAGATCGCCGGGCATGCGATCGACAACGATTCCTCGCGATGGCTCGCGAAGCTCGATCAGTCGCTGCACGACAAGCTTGCCGATGTCGAACTCGTGCCGCGGCGGAATAATATCAAGCTCAAGCCGTTTCTCGACCAGTACATTGCCGGCCGCAAGGATCTCAAGCCGTCGACGATGATGCACATTCGGCAATCGGCCGGAAAGCTCGTCGAGTGTTACGGCGCCGATCGCGACTTGAAATCGATCGGGCCGACCGACGCCGAGCAGTTCCGCACGATGCTGCTCGATGAAGGGATGGCCGAGAACACGACTCGGCGGCACTGCGGTCGGGCGAAGCAGTTTTGGAATGCGGCGATTCGGAAAGACTTCGTCGCGAAGAATCAGTTCGTTGATATCGTGTCGAACGTCAGAGGGAACCCGAGTCGCTTCTACTATCTCACGGCCGAAGATGCCGCAAAGGTCTTAGACGCTTGCCCCGATGCCGAATGGCGGTTGATCTTCGCCCTGAGTCGCTTCGGCGGCTTGCGTTGTCCTTCGGAGCATCTGCTGCTGAAGTGGAGCGATATCGACTGGGGCAAGAACCGCATGCGCGTTTGGTCGCCGAAGACCGAGCATCACGAAGGGAAAGAATCGCGCATGGTTCCACTGTTCCCCGAGCTTCGACCGCATCTCGAAGCATCCTTCGCACAAGCGCCTAAGAGCTCTGATTTCGTTATCACGCGGTATCGCTCGGCGAAGGTGAATCTTCGCACTCACTTCGAGCGAATCATCCTCCGCGCGGGCCTGACGCCATGGGAAAAGCTCTTCCAGAATCTCCGCAGCACTCGGCAAAGCGAGCTCGTGATTCAGGGATTCGCGCCGCATATCGTCTGCGCGTGGATCGGAAACACCGAAGCGGTCGCGAATAAGCACTACTTCCAAGTGCCCGACTCGGAGTTTGAGCGGGCCGCGAAGGCTCGCACGCCCGAGGCTGCGAAGGTCGTCGAAACGACCGAAAGCGCGCTGCAAAATCCGGTGCAGTACGCGGCGGGTTCGGCTCGTAGCGAGCCGGATAGAAATACAGAAACCCTCGCAATTCCGGTGAATTACGAGGGCTTACGATACTGTACGAACGATCAAGCTCCCCGACAAGGACTCGAACCTTGGACCTTGCGATTAACAGTCGCGCGCTCTACCAACTGAGCTATCGGGGAAAGTAGTAGGAATAAGATAAATCAATCGCGGAAGTTCGGCAAGTCCTGATCTGCAACCGACTTTGCCCTGCCGCTTAACCGAAACTCGGCCTTCTCCGGTGTTGCGTCCATGCTTGCACGGCCGCTTTGGCAACAGCGTGAAAGCTCTTGAAGGATACGACACCGCTTCGCTTACGGTTTCATTTCTCCGTTGACGAATAATCGGTTGTGGCCGCCCGTGCGGACGATTGGCGGGGCGGGGTTTTCCAGCAGCTCGCACTGCTTCAGGCTCAGCGTCGAGTAGCCGTCGACGATGGTTTGCGCTGAGCCGTTATTACCCAACAAACAGCCGTCGGCTTCGACTTGCGAACTACCGCCGACGACGAGCCCGGCGCGACCGTTGCCGCGTAGGATCAAGCCGCCAAGACGGGCATTGCGAACGCCGTCGTTAACGTTGACCCCGTCGCGACGAAAGCCTTGAATCGTCAGGTCGACGATGCGCACGTCGTGGACGTGATAGAGCGTAATGCCGACCGGAAGCGCGGCGTAGTAGAGCGTATAGTCGTGCGGGATCTTGCTCGGTTCCAAACGGAAATAGATGTATCCGTCGTGCGAGCACCATTGCCCCGGAGCGAGCGTCGGGAGCTTGCCTGAGGCTGCTTCGACCGGAATCTTCGCGACCGGCTTTCCGTCGGCGAAGAAGAGTTGGTGCCATCCGCCTTGCGGAGGATGGAAGCGATAAAGATCGCCTCGAACCGCCTCCCAAGCCTTGACCGGAATCGGCAAAGTGCCGTCGAGCACGGCGCCGTTGCCCAAGATCGTGAAAGGCTGAACCGCGCTACCCGATTGATCGGCCGACGAAAGACTCAAGCTCTCGCGGTAAGCGATGCCGGTATTCGCGACGACCAGCAGGTCGCCCGGCCGCGCAAGCTGGATCGCTCGCCCGATGGTGCGGACGGGCCCGCCGTTCACGGTCGACTCGGGCGAGGTTCCGTCCGCTTGGTCGTCGCCGGCGATGTTGCTGATGTAAAGCTGACGTGCCGAGGCCGCGTCGGCGAAGCCGAGCAACAAACCGCAAAGCATCGCTAGTGGGCGAAAGCGCATCTGGAAAACTCCGAAACGGAAAATCGTCCTCTAACTCTAGCACGCGGTTTGTGCCGAGCTTGACGATTTTCCCGCATCCCCTTTGCCGGATCGCTGTTTTCCTGCGTTTGCAGCGCAAGAACAAACCGCTCGCGATGGAGAGAAATGCCGGAATTGGGCAGTTCGGGGCAGGCTCAAGGAGCCGCTCAAGCGTTTAGCGAGGCCCGAACTTTTCCAACGCAACGGTTTTGATGCCGCGCAGATCGAGCTTCCCGGTCCCTAGAACCGGAATCTTCTCGACTTCGATGAAGCTGTCGGCGGAAGGGATCCAGAGGTTCGGCAAACCGGAAGTTTGCAAAGCCTTCACGATCGCGTCGGGAGTTTGTTCGAGCTTCGTATGCACCACGACGATGCGCTCGCCCCGCTTATCGTCGGGCACCGCCGTGACGACGTAGCTGGTCTCGTCTTCGCCGGATTTGATGATCGTGGCGAGCGTCTCTTCGATCTTGATGTGCGGCACCATTTCGCCGGCGATCTTCGAGAACCGGCTTTCACGGCCGGTGATCTTGATGAAGCCGTCGCGGTCGAGCAGGGCGACGTCGCCCGTCATGTACCAACCGTCGCGAATCACTTGCGCCGTCTTGTCCGGTTGATGCAAGTATCCGAGCATCACGTTCGGGCCTTTGATCCAAAGCATGCCGGGCTTGTCGGCCGGCAGCTCTTCGCCCGTGTCGAGATCGGTAATCTTCGCAATGACGCCCGGCACCGCGCGCCCGACGGTTCCTTCTTTCGCAACTGCTTGATCTTGCTTCGGCGCTCGCGAAGCAGGAACGTTGACCGACACCAGCGGCGAAAGCTCCGTGCAACCGTAGCCTTCCGAGGGGCGAACGCCGAATTGTTTCTCGAACGCATCGCAAAGATCGACCGGCAGTTTCTCCGCCCCGGCAACGACGACGTCGACCGTCGCGAGATCTTCTTTCGGACAGCGGCGCAGATAAGAACGGAGAAACGTCGGCGTCGCGAGCAGAATCGTCACCTTATGGGTGCGGCAAAGCTCGCCGATTTGGCGCGCGTCGAGCGGCGAGAAGTGATAAGCCCCTTTAGGGGGCAGCGTGAGGATCGTCCAAAGCGTGACGGTGTAGCCGAACGAATGAAAGAACGGCAAGATGCCGGCGATCACGTCCGATTCGCGCAAGTGAACCACTTGATTGATCGCCGCGACGTTCGTGCCGATGTTGTCGTAAGAGAGCATCACTCCCTTCGGTTCGCCGGTGCTGCCCGACGTGAAGATCACGGTGAGCAAGTCATCGGGCGAAATCGTGGTGAGGCCGAAGATTCGTTCGAGCAATGCAACCGGCAGCGCATAGGCTTGCGCGCCGACGACGACCTTATCGAGCGTCGTTACCTTATCGCGGAAGTCTTCGAGATACACGATCTCGGCGTCCAACTTCATATCGAGCTTCTGCATCACCTTCCGGCTCGTCAACACATGGCGAATGCCGGCTTGCTTGATGCAGGCGTTCATCACGTCGGCAGACATCGTGTAGTTCAGGTTCACAGAAACACGCTTGCCGAGCGCCAGCGCCGAGTTCGCCAAGAGCCCGCCGACGGAAGGGGGAAGCAACACGCCGACGAAGCGTTCGTCGGCGGCCAAGGTGTGCCGGCGCAACAAGCGTTCGAGCATGAGCGTCCGGAGCAGCATCGTGCCGCCGGTGAGTTCGGCTCCCATCGTGTCGGCCGCTTTCGAGCGGCTCCGGCTCTTTCGGCATTCGCGCAGAAAACGTCGCGTAAGAATCATGGTATGAGGCTTTCGTAGTTCATCGGCGTGCTGCCAAACCATTTCCACCGCTCGGCGCACCGGTGCGACTTCCTCCGTGCCGACGAGCGGCGGCCCATAGTGAACGGCCAAAGGGTGTCGCCATTTCTTCGGCCGCTTCCAAAAAAACTTCCCTTCGGAGAAGCTGAAGATGGTCCCCCACAAGCCTTCGAGATACATCGGCACGATCGGCGCGCCGGTATCTTTCAGCACTTTGAGGAGGCCGGGCTGAAATTGCAAGAGCTGTCCGGTTCGCGACAAACATCCTTCGGCAAAAATGCAGACATACTCACCGTTGCGGATCGCTTCGCGCGCTTCTCGAATCGCGCCGACCGCTTGCCGAGTCCCGGGCTCGATCGGAATCACATTCGTAAATTTGCAAAACCAAGCCGTGGCAGGATGCTGCACGTAAGCCGCATAGGCGATCATTCGCGGCGGGCGCGGGCACGTGATGCCGATCAACAGACCATCGACCCAAGACAGGTGATTGCATACCAAGAGCGCGCCGCCGCGCGGTAAGTCGTCGCGGCCGTAAGCTTCGACGCGAAAGAAGCAGCGAAACAACATGCCGACGAGCACGCGCACCACCATCATGCGCGCCACGTAAAAGCCGAAGAGCGCTAGCGGCAACGACAACAACCCGGCCGAAAGAAATACGCCGCGCGGCGAGAGGAGCGGCTCTCGGTAGACGAAGATATCTTGTGAGAGCAACAGGTAGAAGAAGCCGGTCGCGGCCAACATCGAGAGAAAGGCGACGAAGTTGTTGGCCGCTAAAATCGAGCCCCGTTTCTCGGGCGGACTGCGACCTTGGATGTAGGAGTAGAGCGGCACGTTGACCAAGCCGCCGCCGAAGCCGAGCACGAGCAGCGCCACGACCGTGGCGGCGTAGGAATCGAATGTGAAATACAGGGCCGCGCTCGCCAGCGAGAAGAGCAACGCCCCGATCGGCACCAGCCCGAGTTCGATGATCCCGGCGGAGAGGATGCCCGCAGCAACGCTTCCCAGGCCGGCCCCGAGCGTGAGCGCTCCGAGCAACATGCCCCGATCCAAGTCTTTTACGTGCAATATCTCGGCGGCATACGAGAGCGTCGTCAGCGACGAGAAGGTGCCGAGCGACCAATAGAAAGCATACGTCGCGACGACCATCGACATGTGTTTGCTGACTCGCAACGAACGGAGATCGGCAGCCATCGTGCGCGGGAAGTTCCACGATAGCCGAACCGTGGCGTCGGCCGCGGGCAGTTGCTTGATCAGGAGCGATGCGCCGACGCCGACGACGCCGATGCAAACGAACGCGATCGCCATCAGCCACCAATCGCCGCCGTCGTCGCCGAACGAAGTCGACCCATACTGCGAAAAACTAAACGCAAACAGCCAGCTACCGAGCCCGTAACCGACGACCAATGCGATCACGGTAACCAAGCCGATCACGGCGTTCGCTCCCGGAATGCGCTCGAAGCGAACCATGTCGGGAATCGAGCCGAGCTTCGACGGGTTGCAAAGGGCAAGCGTCGCCGCGAAACAAAACGCGACGATGCAGATCGCTTCCGGCAGCCGGCTCAGCAGCGCCGCCACGAGCCCGACCATGCAGACGAGCTCGGAAATCTTGCAAGCGACGAGCACGCGTTGCTTCGACACCCGATCGGCCAGATAACCCGCGACCGGCGACAGAATGATCCAGGGAACGAGAAAGCAAATTGCCGGCATCGCGATCGCGAGGGCTTGCCGCTGCTCGGAGAGCAGGGCGGCGCAGGCCGTCGGCAGGATGTAGCGCAGCGAAGCGTCGTTCGTCGCCCCTAAGAATTGGGTCACGACGAGCGCGAGAAAGCTACGACTCAGGAGTTCGTTACGATCGACGGCAGCAGGAGCTGAGCTAGGAGTGGGCGGGGCCTTCATGCCGGAAAAAATAGAAGTCCTAACGGTGCGAGAGAATGCGGAGGTCCGGAGCCGGGCAGGAGAGAACAGGCCGTGAATTTTGCCGGAAATCACAATCTAAGTGCCCCCCTGTCGGGCGTCAACGCGACAAGTGGAAAGCGTTGTGAATACGAACGCCGGCTAAGTCGCCTACCGCCTCCGACGGTTCAGCCTTCTCACGAAGCAGCGACTTCGCTAGACTCCCGCACCCAATTCCGATGCCGACCACGCAATCGGACTTTTCGGCGACGTTCCACCGACTATCGCAGGCAGGAGACGTGAAGATGAGAGGTTTCGGCCCGTTTCTCATGGGATGCATTTTCGGGGGCGTCGCGGTGTTCGCGTCGTTGTCGTACCACTTCGTGCAAACGAAAGACGGCGTCGAAATGATTCCGAAACTCACTCCGACGTTCACGGAAACCTACGTGGATTGCCGCGCATTCGGTCCGACCGACTGGGCCCAACACAAACAGCTCACGGCCGCGATCACGCAGGCCAATAAGTTCGAGAAAGTTATCGGCGGCCAAGCCGTGCATCAGATCCAAGACGCCGCGCAAGGCTTCGTCGATCAATTCGGCCGAGCCCCGGCGAATCCGCAGCGCTAGCCCGACCGTGGCCCGGCGCGGTCGCTAGAATCGGCGCATTCGCTACCTGATTCGGAGCGTTGAAGTAACGCCGCTTGCGTGGTCGATCTTGAGGGTACGTCGTGAGCGCGACCGCACCTCTACGCACCCCGCCGGTTCGCCGTTTCGGAGACGTTCCGTGGAACTGAATCGCTACCACTACTTCATCGCAGGAATCTTCATCCTGCTCGTCGGCATCCAACTACGGATGGTCGAGTCGTACGTGCTCAACGAAGAGTCGACCCGTTGGCTGATGGAACAGTCGGAAGAACCGAGCGTGCAAATCGTCAACACGACGACGAAGCTGTTTCCGGCCGCGGGCCCTTTGCCGCGAAAAACGGTCGTGCCGCCGCAATGGATCGGTTGGGCCGCGATCTCGCTCGGTTCCGTCTTAATTCTGCATAGCCTCGCGATGCCCAAGCCGGGCGGCGGCTAAGCGGACTAGGGACCGTAGCTCGACGACTCTCGGTGGCCCCGTCCGGTTTGTTCGTTCGGTAAAAACCGCGTACCGAAGGCTTGTTGCGCCCGTTCGCGAACCGGCGAGAATCTTCGCATCGGCACGGCGTCGATGCTCGCCTCGAACGCTCCGTCTCCAGGCACCAACAACCGGACGTGTACGAGTGCGTGGTTGCTGAGCCAAAGCTGGTATTCAGGATGCAACGCCTGAAACTCAAGCCGCGTCTTGAAGTAGCCGCCCGAGGCTTCCATCTCGGCCACGGTGACTTGGCGCGACCAACGAGCCAGCACGGGAAACGCATTGCCTCGCGAAAGCGGCGGTTGCCGATCGCCGATGAGCTCCACTTCGAGAGTGCCGTTGATCGGCATCGAAAGGCCGGTGCCATCGAGCGCTGCAAGCGAGAGGAGCAGACCGTCGGACTCGACATCGGCATCCCAATTGGCGAGGTACGCCTCGACGCTGATACTTCGGACGGGTGAGTATTCGCTTAGCGGTGCGGTCGCCGAGGCGGGCACGGTCGGCCACGTCCGGAACGTCCCTTTAGCGGCGCTTCCGACTACCGCTCGGCTTTCAATCGGAGCAGTCTTTTTCAGTGGCAGGGTTTTCCGCAGCGCGATCGCTTGGTCGCGGACACGCTCGATCGGCAGCACCGTGTTTCCCTGGCGCAGCTCGGTGATGGCCGACCATTCGATCGGCCGCAAGATCGCCGAGGCTTCCTTGCTGAATCGGAGCCAAAGATGCGAGGCGTCCGAGCGAGGATCGATCTCCGCCGTGAATCGCCGACCGCTCTTCACATGCACCACGACCGGTTCGGCCAACGCTTGCGGTACCATCGCCAAGACAACGCCGAACACGAAGCCGAAACGGCAAACGGCTCGAACACAGCGATGGTTGCAAAGACGTGACATGAATCTCAGCGGAGTTTGCGGATCGGGCAACCGGCGACGGCTGATTCCAAAAGCAAACGCGATACCAGCCAAGCTCCCACGCCATGCCGAACGCTCCGAAAGCGATGACTGGGCAACGACTTAAGCTCGCGCGTGGAGATTTCCGGGAACGCCTAGCTCCGGAGCGGACGTGGCATTTTCGCATCATTCGTCGAACCCTCATGCAGCCATATCTCCCCGTTCTCCTGCAACCCGGGCCTGTGCGTAGCCGAGGATAGTAGTAGCTAGTAGCTGCCTCATGGATGCCTCGTTTCGTACCGCTCGCATTGCCGCAGGTCTCCCTATGCGTTTCCCCATCCGTAAGGTCATTGCGACGACAACCCGAGTGCTTTTCCTGTCGTTCGGGCTCGTCGCTCTTGGCGAGCAAGCGAATCCCGCCAGGGGCGAACAGCCACCGGCAGCCGGTGCCCCGGCACGGCCAGCAGCCAATTCTCCTGCCACGCCGCAGACGGTCGTCGATCCCGACCGAGTCGACAATGTCCTGGCCGGTCCGAAAGCCGGGAGCTTGCCTGCGGTAGACGACGACAACAGGCCCCGACTCCGGCAGCGCGAGGGGGCCAAGCTCGTCGACCGGCGGGGACGATTCGAGCTGCGTGGCGACCGAGTGATCTTCCTAGCGACGAATCCGGATGCCCACTTCGTCGTCTTGGAAAACTTGTCGCTGGAACGGGTTACACGCGTTTTGGAAGAGTCCGGCTCGCAGCTCGAGTGGAGCGTCAGCGGCACCCTCACGGAGTTCCGCGCCTCGAACTATTTGCAGATTTCTCGGGCCCTGGTGAAATCGCTCCCGGCGAAAGGGGAGCCGCGCAAGTTGGCCGATCCCCTGGCTTCCAGCCCCTTGGCCCCGGCGAAGCCCTAGCCCTTTACCTAGCCGAGTGCGCCGCGATAATTGCTGACGGCGCGAGCGCTCGAAACTCCTTGACACCCCAAGGGGGCGGTATATCATCAGACGGAGTAATGGCTTACGACGTGCTTAGTAAATAAGAAGCGTCGCGAGCAGAAGGATTTTCCGCTTAACGAGTCGTTGAATTTCCGTGCCGGCATCCGGTCGCGGATCGTTCACGGGCTCGTTCCTTGATCCCGACTCCGTTCGTTTTCAGCAGGATATACGCTCCATGGCCGGTCGTCGTCGTTTGGAAGTCTCGGAAGTCGGAGATGTCACGGTTGTCCGCTTCGTCGATCGAAAAATCCTCGACGTGACCAACATTCACGAGCTCGGCAAAGAGCTGTTCGCGCTCGTCGAAGAGCAGAACAAGAAGAAGCTTTTGCTCAATTTTACGACCGTGGAATTTCTTTCGAGCGAAACGCTCGGAGAGCTGATTAAGCTGGAAAAGAAGGTCAAACAACACACCGGCCGGCTGTTGCTCAGCAACATCAAGCCTGAAATCTACGAAGTGTTCGCCATCACCCGTTTGAATAAGCTGTTCGATATTCGCGACGAAGAGGCCGAGGCCCTGGCTGCTTTCAGCGCTTAAGGAAACCGATCACGACTCACCCTGTCGTTCTTCCCGCTTGCGATCGATTCCCGCGCACCTTGAAAGACGGCGCGACCTCCCATCATACGGAAACTTGAGCATCGCCCTGATGTCTATGTCGCTTGATGAATGGATCTGGCACCTCGAGGAGTCGTTTCCCAGCCGCACGGCCGAGGCGAAGCGCATTCTCGAAAGCATCCTCGCGCGGCTTGAGGGGGAAAACTGGTTTCCGCACGACATCTTCGGCGTGCATCTCGCCTTGGAAGAAGCCTTAGTCAACGCCGTGAAACACGGCAATCGGATGGATGAAGCCAAGTCGGTCCATGTCGAATGCAAGCTTTCGCCCGAGCGGTTGTATATCCGCATTCGCGACGAAGGGCCCGGCTTCAAAATCGACGACGTCCCCGATTGCACCGAGGAAGAGAATCTCGACAAGTGTTCCGGGCGCGGCATCATGCTGATGCGCAATTTCATGTCGTTCGTCGAGTACAACGACGTCGGCAACATGGTCACGATGGAAAAAAGCCGCAAGCACGCCCGCTAACCTATTTCCTCAGCACGCTTCGCTCCGGCCTCTTCGATCGCCTCGTCTCTTCTTCGATCTAAGCCGACTCGCTTTCTAACCAGTAAGTCTTCGGCGAGGCATGAGGGTTCGTGACCTCCTATCCTAAAGTCGCGCAATTAAAGTCCGTCGGCGCGCTTCGTGAGCGGCTAGCTGCCTTACGGATCGAGCTGCCGGTCGACGACGAGATCCTCACCGCCGTGCAAGGCTCGCCCCTTGCCGCACCGCTCGAAGTTCACGACTCGCGGGGCAACACGTTACGCGTCGGCAATCGTTGGTGCATCCATCCGATGGAAGGCTGGGACGCCGAACGCGATGGTTCTCCCTCGCCCCACACACTGCGTCGCTGGCGCAACTTCGGTCTGAGCGGCGCCAAGCTCATCTGGGGAGGCGAGGCCGCGGCCGTGCAACCCGACGGCCGCGCGAACCCGCGCCAAACGCTCGCCGTCGAAGCGAACAAGTCGGGCCTCGCCGAGTTGCGCGAAGAGTTGCTCGTCGCACATCGCGAGCGCTTCGACTCGACCGACGATCTCTTGGTCGGCCTTCAACTCACGCACTCCGGCCGCTTCTCGCGCCCGCACTCGAAGCAACTCGAGCCGCGCATCGCTTACCATCACCCGTTGCTCGACGCCAAGTTCGGCATCGCTCCAGACGATGACTCGGTGGTGTGGACCGACGACGACCTCGAACGCCTCATCGAAAGCTTCGTCGTCGCGGCGGGGCTCGCGGCGGACGTCGGATATCAATTCGTCGACGTGAAGGCCTGCCACGGCTATCTGCTACATGAATTCCTCAGCGCTCGTACGCGCCCGGGCCGCTTCGGCGGCGACTTAGCCGGTCGGGCTCGCCTTCTGCTCACGATCATCGATCGTATCCAAGCCGAGTATCCCCGGCTCATGATCGGCGTCCGCCTGAGCGCTTTCGACTTCGTGCCGTATCGAACCAGTCGCGAAGTCGGCGAGCCGATGGACTACGCCGATGCGCTTCCATATCGATATGGCTTCGGCACCGACACAGAAAACCCGCTCGCTTACGACCTGCGCGAGACCTTCGAGCTGTTGCGAATGCTCCAAGCGGCGCGAGTCGCGATGGTGAATCTTTCGTGCGGCAGCCCTTACTACAATCCCCACATCCAACGCCCGGCGATCTTCCCACCGAGCGATGGTTATCAACCGCCGGAAGATCCGCTGGTCGGCGTCGCGCGACAAATCCACGCCGCACGACTCTGCAAAGAAGCGGTGCCGGGATTGCCGCTCATCGGCACCGGCTACTCCTATCTGCAAGACTATCTGCCGCACGTCGCGCAAGCGGTCGTGCGAGCCGGCTGGATCGATTCCGTCGGGCTGGGTCGAATGGTTCTCTCGTATCCCGAACTGCCCGACGATTGCTTGAAGCTCGGCACCACGGCGCGCAAGAAGGTCTGCCGCACCTTCAGCGACTGCACCACGGCCCCTCGCAACGGCATCATCTCAGGCTGCTATCCGCTCGACCCTTACTACAAAGAGATGCCGGAGTTCAACGAGCTACGGCTCACGAAGAACGAATTGAAAGAAAGCGAATAGATAGCGAACAAGTATCGACGAACGAAGCTCGCACCTCGGCTTACTTCGTGACCGGTGCCATTCTTCGTAGCGCCTGCATCTCCGCTTCCGTATCGACGCGATACGTCACGCCGAGGTTCGACATCTCATCCGTGCTCTCTTCGCCGAACAAGACCCGCGATTCCGGGTTCGGGTTGTTCGGGTTCAGTCGGGTGTTGTCCCAATGGCCGACGAATTTTAAGGTCGATCCGGCAGGCAGCCGCACCGGCTCGCGAAACAGATAGCGCCGCTGCCAGTTGAAGTCGAACGCCGGTACGACGACCAACAACTCTTCGCGGCCGTCGGGATAAACGACTGTCAACTGAGCATCGCCGCCGCGCAAGTGCATGTGCGGGCGCACATCGATCAACAGGACGTTCTGCTTGAAGTACGGCAGCCACTCCGTGCGCGTATGCGGGGCGTGCGGCTCGATGTCGATATTGCGCGGACGGAGGAACAACTGATCGGCGATCAGTTTCGCCGGCGGTTGTGAATTCTTGCGCCACACGATGCCGACCGACGACCGATCGGTAGCGTCTTCGTCGATCGACGTGTAATGAATCTCGAATACGAGATCGAACCCGGCCGGGAAGTGTACTCCTTCATCCGGAGCAAACGTCCGGGCGCTATATTGATCGCCCGGTGTATAGCTGCCGATGCGCCAACAATCCTTGCCGCCGTAGCCGTTCACCTTCGCCATCATGAACGCGCCGCTCAAGGGCTTCGTCGTGTCGGCCGGTCGCTGTTTCTTCGAGATCAAGAACGCCTGCATGTGATGCACGACGCGACGATTCCCCGGCAACAACTCCAGCGCCTGAATATAGCGATCTTCGTTGAGATCGTTCGGGACCCAAAAGTATTGATACTCGACGACCGACGACGCCTTCACCATAAACGGCTTCGGCATCCGCACGACGTAATCCGGTTTACCGCTGCCGATCGTGAACTCGCCCGGCTTGGGGAGTTTCGGCAATGCCAAAGGAACCGCCGGCGGGGTTCCTGCGACCAGCCACTCGGCTTCGCCGCTCTTCTGTCGGGCCAATCCTTGATCGATCCAATCGATGATCGTGCGTCGCTCTTCGTCCGTCAGCGCTTGCACATCTTCGATCGCCAAGCCGCGCGAATCGTCGGCGTGCCACGGCGGCATCCGTTGGTATGCGACTTCGCGACGGATCGTCGCCGCTTCATCGCGGACCGACTCGAACGTCGACAGCTCGAACGGTCCGATCCCGCCCGGATAGTGGCAACTAACGCAACGCTTGTGAATGATCTTAGCGGCGTCGTCGTGATAGGTCAGAGTCTTCGCGGCGAGCTTCCGTTCGACGGGGGGGAGTTGCAATTCGCATCCCTGAGCCCGGGTCTCGGCGATCGCCTTGCCGCCGGTGAGCAAGGCGTCGATCGCGTCGGCCAGATAATCGGTGTTCTTCGCGCCGGGGCTTTTCTTCCAGCCGCCATCGTTGATCATGCCCCGATAGCGGACGGCGAGTTTCTCGTCGAGCAAAAACGCTTCCGGCGTAGCGCGAGCTTTCAAGAGCCGCGCGAGGCCGCCGTCGACGTCGAGAAACACCGGAAACGCTAGGTCGAGTTTTTGCTTATGGCTCGCCATTTTCATGCGCGTCAGCCCGGCGTTGGAATACACTCCGATGAACTGCACCCGCTCGGCAAGGTAGCGTCCGCTGAGTTCGTTCAACACGGGAGCCATGCGCGTAACGATCGGGCAATTCACGTCGAGAAAAACGACGGCATAACCCCGCGCCGGTCCATCGGGCAGCGACGTGAGATCGGTAGACCAAAGATGCTCGACTCCCCACCGATCGACCAAGACCGGAGTGGCGTAAGCGGAGCCTGTCTCGGCAGCCGTCGCACAGCGAGCGAAGAATGCCGCACAGCTAGCCAAGCAGATGGCAAAGAGCATCGAAAACCGTAGGAATCGAATCGCCATAATCGTCGCTCGTAGGGCAGGCCGGCGGAGTATCACCATCTTGCGATAGCAGCGCGTACGTTCGTGCGCGAAGCTTCACTTCTCTAAAATCGGTCGAAGCGGGCCGGTAAATCCAATGCCACGCGTTTCTTTCGATTAAACGCGCTAAAATGAGGGGGTGTCGTGGCTGCTACAACCCGAATTTAAGGCAATCACTTCATCCCGGCGACTCTCTAGGGCGAATCTATCCCGGTAAGCGTACTTATCGTTGCGCGGAATCTCGTTCCCTCGAATCGAGCAGAAAAGAACTCCCTATGTTGTGCCTCAGACGGCTCATAAGAGTCTTTTTCCTCACCGGCTTGCTAAGTCATTACGGAACCGCAAGCTACGGCTCCGAGATTGCGCCCGCCACGGTCGCCGCTTGGGAACGATTGCTGGTCGACGCCGCAGCGACACCCGTTTCGCCGACCGCGAACGATCTCGAACTTCGACGCCAAGATTTGTCTGCCGCGATCACGCACTTGCGCGGCGCGCTGGCCTCGCTCGCTCCAGCTGCGCGCAACGCTTGGGAAAGCTACCTGCATACGGAAGCCCTTGAAGATTCGTTCACGCGAAGCCATGCCGATCAAGCGGCGACGTTGGAACTGGTCCGTCGCAGCCTCACGGCCGACGTCGAGGGCTTGGAAAGCGATGAAGTCGTCGCGTTGAGAACGGCCGCCAAAAACTACGCCTCGGCGCTGGCGAGAAATTCGACGAATTTACAAGCCGCGTATCTCGAGCAACTGCAAGAGCTCCGTGCGGCGATCCGACTCCATCGGACCGGCGCTCATCAAGCAGCCGAGCAACGTATCGGGGTCGCTCTCGCTTGGCTCGAAGATGCCGGACAGGCCCCGGATCTCGTCGCCGCAATGCGGCGTCACTGGTCGTATCCCAACGCCGTCGTTCGGATCGATACGAACTTCATCAGCCAATACGTCGGTCGCGACATCAACGAAGTCAGCATGCAGCGGGCCAATGTTCTCGGCACGCAAACGCGCGGCCCATCGCAAACCTTCGGGCGTCTGGAATTGGTCTCGATCGAGAACCCACGCCAGGCGCAAGTCGTGCTGCGAATGGCCGGCAACACCCGTTCGGCAAGCAACGTCGGCACGAACGGCCCGGCCGTGATCTACAGCAGCAGCAGCTCGCATTTCGATGCGAATAAGGTCCTCTTCTTCGACCCCTCGAAGGGTCTCGCCGCCGCCCCTGCCGACACTCGCTGCAATGCCTCGATCGGGATTCGCCAGATCGACGTTACTCCGCCGGTCCTCAGCAGTTTGCTTAAGCCGGCGTTCACACGAGCCGCCTGGAGCAAAGCGAAGGAGCAGCAAAACGCCGTCGAAAAAGAAGTCGCCAGGTTGATCAGTCGGCGGATCGAGCAACGTCTCGATGAGGAAATGATCGAGCCGCTCAAGAAAGCGCAAGACTACTACCAAGACTATATGATTCGCCGCCCGCTCCGGATCGACGAAGTGCCGCTGGTCGGCTCGCGCTCGACCTCGAAATATATCGAGCTGCTAATCAGCCAAGCGCGCAACTCGCAACTCGCGGCATCGGGCCCACCGCCGGAGCTCGCTTCCGCAACGGCCGTCGGTATCGCTCTGCATCAATCGATCTTAAACAACGGCTCGGCGCGGGTCGTTTGGGGCGGAGCGGAAATCACCGACGAAGACATCGAGCACTATTCGCAAGTAGCGACGATGCACGTTCCGCCGGCGCTGCGTGTCTTTTCCAACAGCACCCCTTGGTCGGTCACGATCGACGTCGATCATCCGACCACCTTGATCTTCGAGAACGGCTGCATCGACCTGACGATCCACACCGTCGGTTGGAAAATCGGTGAGCAGCGATTCGACCGCAAGATCGACCTGCATGTGAAGTACGCGGTCGAGAACACGCGGCTCGGGATGACGTTCAACCGCGTCGGAAATTACGAGATCGCCCCGCTCGACGGCAAGCCCTGGACCGACGAACAGCGGCGTACTCTCTTGCCGCACATCGAAGAGAAACTCGCCGCGTTTATGCAAGAGCAGGGACGTTTCAACAGCTTGATTCTGCCGAAGGGAGACGGCTTCGGCCCGCTCGGAAATATCAACCTCAAGCAACTCGAATGTCGCGACGGTTGGCTGATAATCGGTTATCAATAACGAGCTCGATCGAGCTGTTTTACCGGACGTCTTGCGACAGCAGCCAATCTTCGAGCACGATCTGCTGCACGTAGGGAGCTCGCAACAGCGAAGCGCGCGTCGACAACAACGGCGCCAGCCACGCGCGGCGCGCGATCAACGAAACCGCTTGCTTGCTCCATTGATTGAGCCAGTTGCCTCCCATCTGCGCTCGCACGTTGTCGCTCAAGCGTTGAAACGTAGCGGGCAGCAAATTGGGATCGGGACCGATATGCACGACAGTTTCGGCACCGCTAGCCAGGATCTCGCAGATGCCGTCCCACAAGCGCTGCGGCTTCTCCAGCCAAGCCACGATGGTTTCCCGCGCGTTGTAATTGTTGTAGCTCAACTTACCGGTGACGAGCGAAACAATGTTCGGATGCGGTGCCGTCAGGCCTCCGCCGAGCGTGTGCAGAGCAAGACCCGCGCGCGCCGGTATGTTTCGCTCCCAAAGGATCGGCGTGTGCAACGGCGGCCACGCACCATCGGCTTTCCTCAGGTTCACGCGCTTCCCCAGGGCCGTCGGCACGCGCGCTTTGAACGTCGCCAGAGTCTCACGTTGGCCGAGCAGCAACACGGTGTTCGGCGACAGGTAAGACGAAACGGCGATGACGCCTTGGCCTTCCATGTTGACTTCGATGCAAAGCCGATGCACGGCCGCGAGGTCGAGTTCCGGCCCGCGTGAGAAGAGAATTCCCATCGAAAGATCATGGGCCAAGGCGGCGCAATCGCCCGCCAAACTCACCAGCGGCGGCAGCACCTGCTCGACGACGAACGTCCCGCCGGCGACGAGGGCCGTAATCTCGCCGAGACTGTAACCGAGCGATATCCGCGCGCCGCGATAATCGATGTCGAAAAACTGATCGAGTAATTCCAGCTGCGCCATCTCGGCGGCGATGATGAGCGCGATGTCTTCGGAAAACGAATCCAAGGTGCTCTCGCGCCGCGCCGCGACCCGCGCGACCAAGTCGGTCGCCCGATGCGTCGCTTCGGCATGAATCGTTCCGGCGAGCCTTAAGTGGCGTTCCACGATCGGCCCGTACGCCGGATGCGCGAGCAACTCCGGTGTCCGCCCCAGATTGGTCAGGTTGTAGCCGCGAAAAGCGAGCGCGGTCGAACCGATATGCTGCGTCCAAGTCGTCGGCATAGGCACAGCCCGTCCGGGAAGGAAATCGCTGGAAAACCGGTATGTAGATCAACGCGAATGTCGCAGGTTCGGCTTGGCGTGCCGCTTGCCGTTCTTGCCACGGCCAACTACAACGAAAGCTGCTCCGAGTCCCTCTTCTTGCCCCTCTATTATACCCCGCGAATGCCTTCCGCCGTGAATCACGAACTGACAGGCCGAACCGCCGTCGTCACAGGTTCTTCCAGCGGAATCGGACAGGCCATCGCTCTCGAACTTGCCGCCGCAGGCGCGGCCGTCATCGTGCATGGCCGCAGCAATCCGGAAGGGGCGGAAACGACTGCCGCCGCGATTCGCGCCGGCGGCGGAGCCGCTACCGTGCTGCTCGCCGACTTGGCCGACGAAGCCGCTTCGACCGCGTTCGCCGACGCCGCCTGGAACTGGCGCACAGGACTAGACATTTGGGTCAACAATGCCGGCGTCGACGTCCTCACCGGCGACGCCGCGAAGTGGTCGTTCGATCGGAAGCTCGCCGCGCTCTGGCAAGTCGACGTCGCGGCGACCATCCGCCTCTCGCGCATCGTCGGCCCGCGCATGCGCGAACGCGGCAACGACGGCACGATCATCAACATCGGCTGGGACCAAGCCGAGACGGGCATGGCCGGCGACAGCGGCGAGATGTTCGCCGCCGTGAAGGGGGCCGTGATTGCGTTTACGCGCAGCCTCGCGCATTCGCTCGCTCCTCTAGTGCGTGTCAATTGCGTTGCGCCGGGCTGGATCAAAACCGAATGGGGGGACGACGCCGCCGACTATTGGCAGCGCCGCGCCATCGGCGAATCGCTGCGCGAGCGTTGGGGCGCGCCGCAAGATGTCGCGCGCGCCGTTCGCTTTCTCGCTTCCCCCGCGGCCGACTTCGTGACTGCGCACGTCTTGCCGGTCAACGGCGGACTCCGTCGCTCGGCGGCGTATCCAGGTTCTCCCAGTCATTCGGCCGCCGATCCATCGACGAACGATGGCCGCTCCTTTTAGCGCTCGCGGACTTAGCCTGCTATGACGCGCGAGCATATTCAATTCGTTACCGGTCGCCTGGCCGAGTTCTCCTTACGCAAGATGCTTGAAGCGCTTGCGCCGCAAGTCGGCTTCGATTACACGATCGACGTTCTCGGCATCACGGTCGCCGCGTTGATGACTCCCGCATGGATCGCGAAACGGATTGCGCATGTTCCGGAGGCGCATCGTGTTTTGATTCCCGGCTATTGCGGCGGCGACATTTCCGTCATCGCGGCGGCTTGCGGCAAGCCGGTCGAGCGCGGTCCGAAAGATCTACGAGCGCTCCCCGCTTTTTTCGGTCGCAAGCCTTCGGCGATGGAAGACTACGGCAAGTACGACATCGAGATCCTCGCCGAAATTAATCACGCTCCTCGTCTATCGCGGGCTCGAATACTGCAGATGGCGCACGACCTGAAAGCGTCGGGTGCCGATCTGATCGACGTCGGCTGCGATCCCGGCGAGCCTTGGTCCGAGGTCGGCGACGTGGTTCACATGCTGCGCGAGGAAGGGTTTCGCGTTTCCATCGACAGCTTGAACCCCGCCGAGATCGGGCCGGCCGTTCGAGCCGGTGCCGAGTTGGTGCTCAGCGTCAATTCTTCCAACGCCGAGTGCGCCGCCGATTGGGGCTGCGAAGTCGTGATCGTGCCCGACGATCCTCATCTGTTGACCGGCCTAGAAGCGACGATCGAGCGCGTCGCCGACGCCGGAGTTCCCCTTCGAATCGACGCGATTCTCGAGCCGATCGGTTTCGGATTTGCGCAGAGTCTCGGGCGCTACCTCGACGTGCGACGCCGTTATCCCGACGCCGAGATGATGATGGGAATCGGCAACCTCACCGAACTTACGGATGCCGATAGCGGGCCGATCAACGTGCTGCTGCTCGGTTTCTGTCAGGAGTTGGGAATCCGCAGCGTGCTGACGATGCAGGTCATCAACTGGGCGCGCACCAGCGTCAAGGAGTGCGATCTCGCGCGCCGGCTCGTGCGCTATGCCGTCGCGACGAAGAACTTGCCGAAGCGGGTCGATGAAAGCCTCGTCACGCTGCGCGATGCGAAGCTTTTTGAGTATGGTTCCGATCAACTCGACCAACTCGCCGCGGAAATTCGAGACGACAACTATCGCATCTTCGCCGAGCAAGGAGAGTTGCACGTGCTCGCGGCCGGCGCACATCGCCACGGCGTCGACCCATTCGATCTGTTCGAGGAAATGACCGCGGCACGGCGCAAACCGCTCGAACCTTCGCATGCTTTTTATCTCGGCTATGAAATGGCGAAGGCCATGACGGCGCTCACGCTCGGCAAGGAATATCGCCAAGACCAAGCGCTCGATTGGGGGTTTCTTACGAAGCCGGAAGAGAGCCATCGGGAGCGGAAGCGCCGTCGCAGCGAAGAAGCCTCGGGCAATGAGGAGCCCGAGCGTTGACTTCCTTCGACACGCAGCGTCCTCACGATGTCGCCGAGTTTCCACTCGTGGAAGAATTACTTCCCCCTCCCGATCCGGAAGTGGCGTTTCTTCGTTTCGCGGCGCTTCGACATTGCGTTTTTTTCGATAGCGCGCGGCGCGATCCGAAGCTCGGCCGCTATTCGTTCCTCGCTGCCGAGCCGTTCGAATTCGTCAGCAAGACCGCCGAAGATACCGATGCGATCGGCGCGCTCCGGGCCTCGCTCGCGCGCTACCCCGCGGTTCGCCGGCCCGAATTGCCGCCGTTTCAGGCCGGTGCCGCGGCGATGCTGAGTTACGAACTCGGGCGACAATTGGAAACGCTGCCGACTGCCGCGATCGACGAGTTCTCCTCTCCCGCACTCGCGTTCGGGCTCTACGATACGGTCGTCGCCTGGGACCACGAGCGAAACCAAGCGTGGCTGATCTCGCAAGGCTTTCCGGAAATCGATCTCGCGGCCCGACGGCAACGAGCGGAACAAAGGATACGGTACTTTCGCGACATCTTAGCCGCACCGCTTCCGAACCCGGCGAGCGATCTGCCGCCGACCGAACACGCTCGAACCGCGTACATCGGCGCGGCGAATCTAGCGCCGCAGTTTCCCATGTCTGCGATGCCGGGCCTGACGAGCAACATGAGCGCCTCCGGCTATATCGAGGCCGTGCGACGTGCGATCGAATACATTCGCGCCGGCGATATCTTTCAAGTCAACCTTGCGCAGCGTTTGCTCTATCCGGCCGCCGATGACACGCGAAGCCTGTATCTAAGGCTCCGGCGGCGTAACCCAGCCACGTTCGCCGGCTATTTCGACTGGGGGCCTTCGCAAATCGCCAGCGCTTCGCCGGAGCGATTCTTGCGCGTCGTCGACCGGCACGTCGAGACACGCCCGATCAAAGGGACACGGCTTCGTACCTCGTTGCCGGAAGCCGATTTCTACTCCGCGCTCGAGCTCATGGAAAGCGAGAAAGATCGGGCCGAAAACGTGATGATCGTCGACCTCCTGCGCAACGATCTCTCGCGGGTTTGCACCGACGACAGCGTGTTTGTGTCGCAACTTTGCAAACTGGAGAGCTACGAATACGTGCAGCATTTGGTATCTTCCGTGGAAGGGTTGTTGCGGCCCGAGCATGACGCGCTCGATGCTTTAATCGCTTCGTTTCCGGGCGGATCGATCACCGGTGCGCCGAAGATTCGCGCGATGCAGATCATCGCGGAACTAGAGCCGACGGCTCGCGGCCCCTATTGCGGTTCGCTCGCCTACTTTAGTTTCGACGGCTCGATGGACGCCAGCATTCTCATCCGTACGATTACCGCCGGCGGCGGCTGGTGGCAGGCTCCGGTCGGTGGAGGAATTACCTCGCATAGCGATCCCGCGCGAGAATACGAAGAGACGTGGCACAAGGCCGAGGGAATGTTGCGAGCTTTTAAGCCTTAGGCTCCCCTCCAGACAACGGCGTTCGCATGATTCTGCTCATCGACAACTACGACAGCTTCGTACACAACCTCGCGCGTTACGTGCGTCGGCTCGGCAGCGACACGCAAGTCGTGCGAAACGATGCCGTCGACGTCGCGGCGATTCGCCGCTTGCGCCCTTGCGCCATCATTCTTTCGCCGGGCCCTTGCACACCGCAGCAAGCCGGTTGCACGTTGGAGGTCGTACGCGAGTTGGCAGGCGAAGTTCCGATCTTAGGAATCTGCCTCGGGCATCAAGCGATCGCCGAGGTGTTCGGCGGGAAGGTCGTCAGGTCGCCGGTGCCGGTACATGGCCGGACGGCGAACATCACACACGACGGACGACGGCTTTTCGCCGGGCTCCCCTCGCCCCTTACGGTTTGCCGCTACCACTCCCTCTGCGCCGAAGCCGCAACGCTCCCGAAATCGCTCCGCGCCACGGCCCATGCGCCGGACGGCGTCGTCATGGCCGTCGAGCATGAAAGCCTGCCGGTCTTCGGCGTGCAGTTTCATCCGGAGTCGGTTCTGACCGAGGGAGGCTATCGATTGTTGGCTAATTTTTGCTCATTGGCCGGATTACCGATTTCCGCAACACTTCCGACGTTGAACGAGGAGCGTTTGCTGGTGAAAATCGAAGAACGCCCGCTGCCGAGCTCTCCCGTCACGTTTTAATCCTTCGCAAGCAACCCTGAGTTCGCATGATCCTCGAAGGCCTGATGACGACGATCAACGCCGACGGCACGCCGAACGTGTCGCCGATGGGTCCGCGCGTCGATCTCGAATTGAAGACGTTCGTCTTACGGCCGTTTCAAACCTCGACCACCTATCGCAACGTCAAGCGTTCGGGCGTCGGTGTGTTCCACGTGACCGACGACGTCGAGCTGCTGGCGCGCGCCGCCGTCGGCAAGCTCTCACCGTTGCCGCCGCTGGAGAAAGCCGACGCCGTCGAAGGATTCATTCTCAGCGGCGCGTGCCGTTGGTTCGCCTTGCGCGTCGAATCGCTCGACGATTCCGCCCCGCGCACGACGATCACGATGCGGGCCGTCGCTAGCGGAACGCTGCGCGATTTCTTCGGGTTGAATCGCGCGAAGCACGCCGTCGTCGAAGGGGCGATCCTAGCCACACGGCTGCATCTACTCTCCAAAGCCGAGATCTTAAGACAATTCGCCGACTTGAAACCGCTGGTCGAAAAAACCGGCGGCGAGGCGGAACATCGGGCCTTCGCCTTCTTGGAACGGTTCATCCGCGAGGCCGACGACGGAGTAGCTCCGCTCAACGACCTTGAGCGCAGCGCCGACCGGACCGAGGTCGCGCATGACTGATAAGCTTACGAGCGGCAAGCTTCCGGACGGCAAGGAAGTCACCGTTATCGCGCCGAGCCGATTGCACTTCGGTATGTTTTCGTTCGGCGTGCCCGAATCGCGACAGTTCGGCGGCGTAGGGGTGATGATCGATCAACCGGTGACGAGCTTGCGCATCGAACCGGCAAGCGTCGACGAATGCGTGGGAACACATGCGCAGCGGCTCCGTCAAACACTCGAGATCGTGCGGCGATCGGCCTGGGGCTCCGCCGTTCCTCCGTGCCGACTTTCGCTCAGAGCCGCGCCGAGATCGCACGTCGGTCTGGGAAGCGGAACGCAAACGGCGCTCGCCGTCGTGGCGGGCTTGCGCGCTTTCGCGAAGCTCCCGCCGCTCGACGCGCTCGAGCTCGGCGAAACCTCGGGGCGCGCGAAACGCTCGTCCGTCGGTCTGCACGGGTTTCTCAACGGCGGCTTGATCGTCGAAGCGGGGAAGCTCCCGCAGGAGAAAGTGGCGCCGCTCTTAGCGCAAACCGCGGTGCCCGGCAATTGGCGGTTCGTGCTGATCTGCCCGCGCCACAAAGAGGGCCTGTCGGGAGAAACGGAACGGGCTGCGTTCGCCGCGCTGCCGCCGGTGCCGACCGCGATTACCGAAGAACTGCAGCGAATCGCCTTAGACCAGTTGGTGCCCGCCGCGCGGCACTCCGACTTCGCGACGTTCGCCGAAGGGCTCTATCGGTTCGGCCTCGCGGCCGGCCAATGCTTCAAAAGTCATCAAGCCGGCGTCTATGCGACGGAGCAACTCGCGCGGCTCGTCGAGCGCGTGCGAGGCGCCGGAGTGCGCGGAGTCGGGCAGTCGTCGTGGGGGCCGACGCTCTTTTCTTTGCATCCCTCGGTCGACGCCGCCGAACGCTTTCTCGACGATCGCACGCTCTGGCCCGATGCGTATGAATACGACTTCACGATCGCGCGGCCGAGCCCTGCGGGGGCGGACATTCACACGGTCTAGCCGGCCGGCCTCCGACTACTTCGCAGCCGGCGCGGCGGTCTTTTCCGGGTCCGATTTGCGCCACAGCCATTCGAGCGATTCCGGCAAGAGCGCGCCTCCTTGCTTGCCGTTGTGTCCGCCGTCGCCGAACTCGAAGCGGTAGTCGTAGCCCTTATATTTCAATGCCGCCGCCATTTGCTGATTCGCCAGGGGCCAGTTGCCGTGCTCGTTGTCGAGATCGCCGGAGCCGTCTTGCAGGAAGGCGCGGATCGGTTTTCGCTCCGTCTTACGGATCATCGCTTCGTAGTTGTGGCCTCCGCGAATGTTCGTGAAGCTGCCGACATGGCTCAGCACTTTGCGAAACGCGTCGGGCCTTTGCCAAGCGACCGTAAACGCGCAGATGCCGCCGGAGCTGATCCCGCAGATCGCGCGCTGGTCGGGATCGGTCGTCAAGTTGTACGACTTGCCGACTTCCGGCAGCATTTCTTCCAGCAATAGCCGAGCATACTGATCGCTCAACGTATCGTATTCGAAGCTCCGATTGCGAATCGGCTGGCTCTTCGGATCCTTCGCAGGCACATTACCGGGGTTGATGAAGATGCCGATCGTGACGGGCATTTTCTTTTGATGGATCAGGTTGTCGAACACGATCGTCGAGCGGAATTGTCCCTTCTCGTTCAGATAGCTCTGACCGTCTTGAAACACCATCACGCTCGCCGGCTTCGCGGCATCGTACTGCGCCGGAACGTAGACCCAATAGTCGCGCACGGTGCCGGGGAAGACCTCGCTCTTCCATTCGTGTTGCGTCACTTTCCCTTGCGGCACGTCGGCTTGGCGCTGCGAATCGGGCCCCAGCTGATAGTCGTCGGCGGCACGTGCGACATCGACGGCCACGATCAAAGCAAGAGCGACGACAAGGCGGTAAAACATGGCAGACTCCGTAGGGCTGGTCGACGATGCGCCGAGCGGGATTGCGAGGAGGTTATTTCTGCGGGGGTTTCGGTTTCACCAACGTATCGAGCGACGGCAACTTCGAGAAGGCTTGCCATTGGCCGTCGATCGTCGGCACGTCGAGTAGTTTGTCGTGGATGTAGAACCCATAGCGCAATCGGAGCGGCTTGCCCGGCTCCAACGTGCGCGGAGCGGCGAAAGTGAGCGAGGCTCCCATCCAGCCGTCGTCGCGCACATGAAAGACGGTCGGATGGTTCGGATTCATCGGGTGGTCGAAAAGCGTCAGACCTTCGGTCGCCGTGGCAGTAACGGGGCCGGAATAGTCGCACCAACGGGCCGGCTTCCAAAACACACCGTCTTTGCCGGCGATACCTTTTTCGTTCACCGCCCCTGCCGAATTGAGAATCCGGCCGCCGCCGTCGTGAACGCCGATCGTCTTCCGCATCCGCACGCCGACCAAACCGAACGGCGTCTTCTCGAGCACGGTCGGCTGCTTATCGGCCGAGAGTTCGAGATCGACGACGATGAGGTAATCTTTCCCATTAAGCGGGCGGACCTCGATCCGCCTTCGCTCGACGAGCAACACCGTGCGAGCTTCCTCGTCGATCCAGTGATTCAACGCCGTCAGCCAGGCGGAGTCGTCGGCGTCGTCGAGTTGTTCGATCTGCTTCGTGACGATCCGCCCGAGCTTCGGGCCGGCATCGCCCCAGAAATTGACGCCGTTCACGATATGGTGCGAGATCCAAATCGAGTTGTGATGGCTATGGCCGACCGGGTCGCGCGGATGGCCCATGCGCGTTAGAGAACGGCCCGAGGGACCGACGACCGGGTACAAGAACGGACGCCTATCGTCGGCGGCGAAGTGGTAGCGAATCAACTCCCGATCGTGGTGGAGAAACCGCGCTTCGGAGTGCGGCAGCGGCTCGACCTGCATCGCAGGCACCGGCTTCGGCGGCGACAACTCCGAGGCAGGCTTCTCCTCGGCGCCGACGACGGAACCCCATGACGAAAGTGCAACGCAGACCAAGATACATGAGCGAAACATTCCGGGCGCTCAACGAAAGGCGAGATGCAAAGAGAGATGGCGATCCGCCTATCGTAGTCGACGCCCGAGCACGAGTGAAGCTTGTGCGGCACGGCCCGCAATCGAACATTGCAAGGCCGGTCGTTAGCGCGCGAGGCCGGCCTTGCGCCGGGCTTCGGCGACGCTCATCGTCGGACGACCGGCGGTACTTTCCTTCGCTCGCTCGACCCTGGCGATCCAGCGCTGCTCGGCCACGGCTTGAGCATCTGGCGGTTTCCTGTCGCCGAGCAAGGCCCGATCCATCGCGCGGAGATCATGAACTTGCACGCTGATCGACATTCCGCCGGCATCGACACCCGACGCCCCGGCGCGCGAGCCGAGGCCGTTCGATCGCGTACCGCTTCCCGCACCGCCGACGCCGCCGATGAAGGCGGTGCCGGAATCCGGAACGAGGACCGTCGTCGAAATGGTGAAGAAGTTGAACGTCGGCAGTTGCACCGTGGTTGCTGCGTGCGGGGCGATCATCAACGGCGGCCCGACGACTTCTCCGGCGGCGTGTGGATGCAACTCGGCCTGATGCGGCAGTTGCTGCGCGCCGACCGTCGACGCCCAGACCGACGCACCGATCACGAGGGGCAAAGCTTTCCACATCAGATGTGCCTCCGCACAACGAACCGCTGCGAATCGAGCCACGATCCTACACCATCCTACGAGCCACGCCCGTATTCTAGCGATTCGTCCCAAGCGGGGGCAACTTAATCGAGCCGATTCGTTCCCAGCCTTACGTCGGCCGCGGGATCGATCTCGATCGCGCCCGAAGTTCCCGGCTGAATGGAGTTGCCGTCGAGAAAGTTTCCCTGGCCCGCACCGCGCCAAACCAGCGAACTTACCGTGAGTTTAGTGGTGCGCGACTCCGCGATCTGGCAGCCTGTCACCGACGTGCGGCTGCAACCGTCCAACAACAAACCGATTGGAACACCGTCGACGATGTGGCAGCCGCTTAGCGTCGCGCGGCGGCAACGAATCAGTTCGACCAACGCATCGCGCTCGTATTGTTCGGCGTTCTTCACGGTGTGCTTGCCGGTTTGGCTATCTTGAATCACCGTGCCGCTCATCGCGACATCGGAACTATCGACGATGCGAATGCCGGTGCAAAGCTCGTTGGGGGCGTAGTCGGGATTATGATCGAAGCAATTCCCGTTGAGCACGATGTTGCGAGAACCTTCGACGACCAAGTTTCGGCGATGCCCGCTATAGATCACGTTGCCCGACAGCACGACGCCGCGCACCGCTTGCAGATCGACGTTCACTTCTTGACTGCCGATCAGATTGCCGGCGATCGTCGTGAGCCCGGCCTTTTGATTGTTCTCGGGATCGCGACCGACGATCCGCACATTCGCGCCGCCGGGGCTTAACGTCGCCTGAATCGTGTTGCTTGCGATCGTCGCTTCGCGGACCGAAGCCTTGTCGTCGGTCGAGTCGATCCAAATATCGGCCGACTCTTTCTCGTTTTTATCGAAATTGTATTCGATGTCGTTGCCCGTGATTTGCAGATTGCGAATCTCGGAAGCGAGGATCTTAATGCCGCCCCGTTTGCAATAACTGATGTGCGAGCCGACGATGATCGCTTGGTGCAGATTCAGATGATCGAAGAAGATGCCGATGCCGGAATTGTCGTAGATATGGCAATGCGAGACGAGGACGTTGCGAGCGCGATTGCGAATGTGGAGCCCATGCTTGAGCTTGCGCAGCAACACTCCCTCGAACGTCGACTGCATCGTCCCTTCGAGCAGCACGCCGCAAGCTTCCGGGTGCCGGCCTTCGATTTCGAGGTTCATCAGCGTCGGCATTCGTTGTCGCTGCCAGATCTCGGGCTTGAAGCCGGTCGGTTGTGCAGTGGCGCCGTGCGTGCCGACGATGTGAAACGCCGGCCCGGCCGCCGCCATCACGATCGTCGGGGTGCCGCCGAAACCGACGAGTCCGATCCGACCGAGCTTATCGAGCTCGATCTTGATCGTGCGCGTGATCAGGTATTCGCCGCGGCTGAAATCGACGGTCCCTTCGCCGTCTTTCAAGGCATGCTCGATGGCCTCGGTGTCGTCGGTTCGTCCGTCGCCTGCTGCACCGAACATGCGAACGTCGCTCATAAAGTCAGTCTCCGAGTAGAAGGGGTCGGCGCTCGTTACGGCGTAATTTCAAAAGTAAATTCGATCTCGACCGGTGCGTCGAGCGGCAGAGCGTTCACTCCGACCGCGGCCCGCGCGTGCTTCCCGGCATCGCCCAATAGCGCTACGAGCAACTCACTCGCGCCGTTCGCCACTTGCGGCTGTCCGCCGTAGCCGTCGTCGCTCTGAATAAACGCGCCGACACGGACCACACGGACCAGCCGCGACCAATCGCCGCCGAGTTCCGCTTTGAGTATCGCTAGGCCGTTGAGGACGCATTGTCGGGCACACTCTTGCGCTTGCTCCAAGTCGACTACCGACGGAACCTTTCCCGTCGTCAAAAGCTTCCCCGCCGCCATCGGCAGTTGACCACTGACGAGGACAAGGCTCCCGGTTCGGACGCACGGCACATACGCCGCGACCGGTTTCGGCGCCGCAGGGAGTATTAAGCCGAGTTCGGCGAGCTTCGTTTCGATCGACATCGCGAGCACCTCAAAGATACACAAGAGAGTAAGTTCGGCCTGCCTAACGATTCCATTTTGCGAAGTCGATCGGTTGCGTGCAATCGAGCACGGCATCGGCACGAGGAAGTTCATACTTGAGCCCGCTGGCGCAATTGAACAACACACACGACTCGCTCGATGCGATGCGCCCCGAGGCGATCTCTCGGCGATACGCCGCATAGACGGCGGCTCCTTCGGGACACATAAGAAAGCCCTCGCGCTCGGCCACTTCGCTGCGCGCGGCCAAGATGGCTTCATCGTCTACGGCCGTCGCGAAGCCACGGCTTTCGCGAATCGCGCGGAGCATCAGAAAGTCGCCCACTGCGACGGGCACCCGAATGCCCGAGGCGACCGTATGAGCGTTCGGGAACAACTCGGCGAACTCCGCGTTATCGTCGTACGCGCGCACGATCGGCGCGCAGCCCGTCGCTTGCACCGCGACCATGCGCGGCAGCTTGCCGGTGAGCCAGCCGATCGTTTGCAACTCTTGAAATGCCTTCCACATGCCGATCAACCCGGTACCGCCGCCGGTCGGGTAGAGAATCACGTCGGGCAATTGCCAAGCGAATTGCTCGGCGAGCTCGAGCCCCATCGTTTTCTTTCCTTCGATCCGATACGGCTCTTTCAACGTCGAGAAATCGAACCAGCCCATCGGTTCCTTCCCTTGCCCGACGATGCGGCCGCAATCATTGATCAGGCCGTTGACGCGCCAGACCTTGGCTCCCTGCGCGGCGATCTCGCGCACGTTCACTTCCGGCGTATCGGCAGGGCAGAAGACAAACACTTCCATCCCGGCTCGACGACCATAGGCGGCCAACGCAGCCCCCGCGTTGCCGTTGGTCGGAATCGCCACGCGGCGAATCCCGAGTTCCTTCGCCATCGATACCGCCACGCACAAGCCGCGTGCCTTAAACGAGCCGGTCGGTAAACGTCCTTCGTCTTTGATGAAAAGCTCGCCGGTGCCGGTTTTCAGAGTCGGGCACGGTATCAACGGCGTCAACGCTTCGCCGAGGCTGACGATGTTCTCGGTCTTCCTTACCGGCAAGAATTCGCGATAGCGCCAAAAGTCGTGCGGGCGATCGCGGAGCGCGGCTTTCGAGACGGCACCGGCCAGCGCCGCAAGATCGTAGCGAACCAACAACGGGCGGCCGGCTTCGGAGAGACCGTGGATCCGATCGGCTTCGTAGCGCTTTCCGGTGAGCCCGCATTCGAGATGCGAGACGAACGTGGGGCGGTCGGTCGTAAGGTTATCTAAAAAAGAGTTCATCGTTCGGGCGGTGTTTCGTTTCCGTGAGTGATCGATCGGCGGCGGCTAAGGTTCCTAACGTCTGGGTGAAATCGGAGCATAGCGACCGGCCCGACACAAGCAATACCCGGGGCCGGTTGCGAACTCCCCGCGCCAGGCCTAGAGTAGCGTCATTCCCCTCGACTTCGGAGTTTACTCGCGATGACGCGCCTGCATGTTGTCTGTGGAATCTTGTTGTCGTTCATCGCCGGCTACATCGGCTGCGGAGCCGCGCCGCGACTCAGCGCGGCAGCGGCAGCGGCAGACGACGCGTCTCGCCCGAGATTATTGGTCGTCGTCAGCATCGATCAGTTTCCGTTCGAGTATCTCCTACGGATGCGGAAGGGCTTCGCCGCCGACGGCTTTTTCAACACCATCGCGCGCGACGGAGCGACCTACGCCAACGCCCACCACGGCCAAGCGTTTACGCTCACCGGACCCGGCCATAGCGTGCTTTGTTCCGGGGCGTATCCGAACACGACCGGCATTATCGACAACGACTGGTTCGATCGCGAAACCGGCAAGACGATGTACTGCGTCGCAGACTCCGGCACGACCATCGTCGGTGCGGCCGGCAAGAGCGGCATGTCGCCGAAGAATCTCGAAGTCGGCACGATCGGCGACCAGCTCAAGCTCGCGTCGAACGGACGAAGCAAGGTCGTCGGCGTCGCGCTGAAGGATCGCGCTTCGATCCTCATGGCGGGCCACGCCGCCGACGGCGCCTATTGGTACGATCCGAACTCGGGCCATTGGGTGACGAGCACCTACTATCGCCCTCGACTCCCCGACTATCTCGAAGCCTACAACGCGACGGGGCAAACCAAACGATACAGCGGCGGCACGTGGGACTTGTCGGCGGCACCCGAGCTTTACGAGCGCTACTATGCCGACGACGCGCCGTTCGAGGCGAACTTGCCGGTCCTCGGCCGAGCGTTTCCGCACCCCTTACCGACGGCCGACGACAACGGCTTCGCCAAGCTCATCACGACTTCCCCGCGCGGCAGCGAGATGACGCTGGCCGTCGCCCGTCTGGTGTTGACCGAAGAAAAGCTCGGCCTCGACGACGACACCGATCTGCTGTGCGTCAATCTTTCGAGCAACGATTACGTCGGCCACGCCTTCGGGCCCTATAGCCTCGAAGTGCAAGATATGACCTATCGCACCGATCGGCTGCTCGGCGAGTTCATCCAGTTTCTCGATCTCAAGGTCGGTGCCGGGCGCTGGACGCTCGCGCTCTCATCGGACCACGGAGTCGCGCCGGTGCCGGAGCATGCCGTAACGATGAAGCTCCCCGCGCGGCGCGTATCTTCCGAGCATTTCGCCGCTTTGCGGGCACGCATCGAAGCGGCGCTCAGCCTGCAGTTCGGCACGATCGCCGACGGAAAGAAAAAGTACGTGCAAAGCTTCGACTCGAGCACCGTGTATCTCGACCGCGGGCTCGCGGAACTGCAAGGAGAGCATTATGCCGCCGCACAGCGCATCGTGCGCGATATCGTGACGGCCGACGATGCCGTGGCGATCGCCTTTACGCGCGACGAACTCGTGCGCGGCGGAAACGAAACGGAGTTGTTCCATCGCATGACGCTGGCCTTTTATGCGCGGCGCAGCGGCGACGTGCTGTACTGCTTGAAGCCGTACTACATCGCCGGCAGCACGACGGCGACGCACGGCAGCCCCTGGGAATACGACACGCATGTGCCGGTGCTGCTGCTCGGCGCGGGCATTCAGGCCGGCCGCTTCGATCGGATGGTCTCGCCGCCGATGATCGCCCCGACGTTGGCTCGCATCGCTAAGGTCGATGCTCCGAGCGGTTGCACCGTCGAAGTATTGCAGGAAGCGCTCGGCGGCCGCTGAGAGACTTTTAAGTCGCTGCCGAGCGGCAACGCTGCGTGCCGAAATGCAAACGGCTACCGCCTCCGATTGGGGAAGCGGTAGCCGCGCAGTGATTAATCGAACGCGAGTCCTACAAGACCCTTAATTCTTTTCGGGCTTCTTGCCGCCCGGTTGATCGCCATTCCCTTTATTATTGCCGGGCTGGTCACCATTACCTTTATTATTGCCCGGTTGATCACCGTTGCCTTTGTTATTGCCGGGCTGGTCACCGTTGCCCTTGTTGCCCGGCTTGTCGCCGTTGCCCTTTAGGCCGGGTTGATCTCCGTTGCCGCGGAACTTGCCCATCGCTTCTTTCATGGCGGCGCGTTCCGTATCGTCGAGCTTGCCGTCGCCGTTCTTGTCGAACTTCTTCATCATGTCGGCTCCGCGACCTTCGCCCGGCTTGCCGTCTCCGCTCTTACCTTCACCCGGCTTCCCTTCGCGCGTCTTTTGAAAAGCTTCGCGCATCGCCGACTTTTCTCCGTCGTCGAGCGTGCCGTCGTTGTTCTTATCGAAGCGCTTCATCAACTCTTGCTTCCGTTCCGGGGTCATCTCGGGGCCTTTTCCGCCGCGCTTTCCCGGCCCACCTTCTTGGCCTTTGTTCGCCCCCTTTTCGGCCCCTGGTTTTCCTTCTTCGGCTTGCACCACGGTTCCAAGTGCGAGCGACAAGAACACGACAAACGTCGAGCGAATCCAAACGTGCGACATAGGGCTACCTCGGCTCATGGAATGGTTCAGTGAAGGGGCGGCGGACGCGGAAACCAAACGGCTTCACGCAAACAATGCGCGCCGGCAAGCATCTCCGAGGAAATGATACCCCGAGGGTTGCGGCAAGTTCCGCGGCAGGGCGGAACTTTTCGCCGCCTAGGCGCAGGGCTGCCCGGGAGCACGACGTCGAACGCCGAAGGAACGCTATAACCGGCCGAAAACTACCGCTTACTTGCGGCTAGCCTGTTCGGTGCTGACTTCCGTCGGCACCGGGAAATTGCGAACTTCCAAGCCCGTGTCGACATTCCAAACCCGCAAGGTGCCGTCTTGCCCCCCGGCGGCGACGACTTTTCCATCGGCCGTAACGGAGCAAGAGTAGAGGAAGTCGGTGGCCCCGCTGAAGGTCTTCAAGACGTTGCCGCCGTCGCCGTTGAGCAGTTTGAGCGTCTTGTCGCCGCAGGTTGCGACGACGTTCGGGCCGTCGCCGGCGTAGATGACCGAGGTCACTTCCTTGCCGAAGCCGATGACCGTTTTCTTTTGCTCGCCCGATGCCAAGTCCCAGGTCTTAACGACGGAATCGGCACCGCCGGTCGCAATCGTCTTCCCGTCCGACGACCAAGCCGCGCCCAACACATGGTGCGTGTGCCCTTCGTAGCCTCGGATGAATTTGCCCGTGGCGACATCGAACGTCTTCAAGAATTTATCCGCTCCGCACGACGCGAGCATCTTGCCGTCGGGCGAAAAGCGAACGCCGAATACGACGTCGCTATGCGCGTCGGCCACTTCGCGAACCAGCTTGCCGTCGGCGACGTTCCAGATCTTCAACTCGCCGCTGCGCGAAGGAGCGCCGCCGCCGGAAACCAGCAGCTTGCCGTCGGGGCTGAAATCGAGAGCCGTCACACGGTCGACCAAGGTTTCGCTCGCCGGATCGCCGATCGTGCGGAGCCAGGTCCATTCGGGATAGAGAGTCCAAGCGAGGACGCTCTTGTCCGCCGAAACCGAGATCAGCTTCTCGCCCGAGAAGGCAACCAATTCGACGGCACCGGCATGGCCGACGCAGACGTCGAGCGCCAGCCCGTCTTCGTTGTAGGTGTGTACGAGCTTGTCGTCGCCGCCGGCGACGATCGTTTTGCCGTCGTTCGAGAACGTCACGGAGCGGAGCGGCAGTTGCGCGTCCAAGGCCGTTTTCGTATCGACGACGAGTTTGGCTTCGAGTTCTTTTTGCGTCGCTTCGGCCGTCTTGAGCCGGGCCTGCGCCAAAGGAACCGCTTCATCGGCCCGCTTCGACGAATTCTTCGCCGAGACGATGGCTCGTTCGGAAGATTGACGCACCGCATCGGCGTCTTGCTTCGCCTTCTCGGCATCTTCGGCCGGCTTGGTAAGACGCGTGACGGTGTCGAGAGCGGTCTTCGCCTTCGCAGCGGCGGCGGCCGCGGCTTGGGTCGCCGTGGTGGCCGCAGCACGAGCCGTCTTCGCTTTCGCGGTCTCGTCGACGACCGCTTTATCGGCCGCCGTCTTCGCATCGACGAGTGCTTTATTCTTCGCATCCTTCGCCACGGCGGCTTGAGCTTCGGTCGCTTTTTGCGTGGCCGTCTTCACGACCGCTTCGGCATCCGTCGCGACTTTTTCGGCCGCGAGCTTCGCGTCGTCGGCTTTCTTTTGCTCTGCGGCGGCGAGCGTCGAATCGGCTTCCGCCTTTTTCTTTTCGCCGGTTGCTTTCGTCGCTAGGTCGGCCTTCTCTTTCAACGTCTTTTCGGCGACGACCTTCGACTCTTCCGCTTTCTTGATCGCTTCGGCTTCCGTCTTGGCGTTCTTTTCCGCTTCGACGATCGCCGCTTTCTCCGCCGCGACACGCGCGATCGAGAGCTTTACCGAGCGATCGAGCGTCGCGAGTTGCAGCGTCGTACGGACGTCACCCTTCGACTCGCCGAGTTGCTTGCCGTCGGCGAAGTTCCACACGCGGAGCGATTTATCGAGCCCGACCGCGGCGATGCGCGTGCCGTCGGGCCGGATCGCGAGGCCGGTCACTTCGCCCCCATGCTTCAACGGCCTCACGGCTTTACCGTCGACCGTGTTCCAAATCACGACGTTGCCGAGCTCGTCGCCCGAGATGATTTGCGTCCGGGCCGTCGGCACGGTCGTGAGGATGTTGACCTTCTTGCCCGTGATCGGAAACTCTTTGACAGGCGCGAGCTTCGGATCGCCGGCCTTCAAACCGAAGACGCGAATCTTGCCGTCGCTTGCTCCGACCGCGATCTGCGAACCGTCGCCGACGACCGTGACGGCCGTGAGCTCGACGGCCGGTACTTCGACGGCCGCGGCCAGCTTGCCGTCGGCAATCGTCCAGACGCGCGCCGTCTTATCGGCAGCCGTCGCAGCGAGCTTCGTACCGTCGGCCGACCAAGCCAAAGCGTTCACGGCTCCCTTGGCGTCGACGAGCTTCGGGCCGTCTTTCTTGGTGGTGAAGTTCCACAAGCGAATTTCGTTGCCGAGTGCCAGCGCGGCCCAAACGCCGTCTGGCGAGACCGCCAGCGTCTTCGGAGCGGCAGCGAACGTGCCGTCGAGTGCGGGCTCTTTCACATCGCGCGGACGATTCCAGAGCTTGATCGTGCGGAAGCCGCCCGAGGCGAGAATCTTGCCGTCGGGGCTCATCGCGAGCGACTGAACCAGGTCCAAGTCGGCCACGCCGGGCTTCGTGTATAGGCCCGACTTCAAGAGCGCCGGATCGGTCAACTTGCCGACGAAGCGACTCGTCGGAACATGGTAGATGAAGATTTGATTCGCACGACCGCAGGCGGCGTATTGACCGTCCGACGACAGCGTGACGGCGTAGATCGGTTGCACGCCCGGCGGCAGGGGTTGCCATTCGATCTTCTCGGCCGTGGCCGCGGCGCCGATGGCTCCTTGATCGATCCAGAGCTTGATCAAGCCGAGCTCTTGCGAGGTGAAACGCTTGGCGCCGACCTTGTTGTCCTTCGGCGGCATCTGTTCGTCGTCGGTCGCCGCGGCGCGAGCGAGCAGCAAACTTTCGGCCCCCTTCTTCACGATCGCCGAAGGTCCGGCCGAGCCTCCCTTGAGAATCGATTGCGGCGATTCGAGATTCAAATCGCCTTCTTTTTTCGACGCGTTGTGGCAAGCCGTGCAGTTCTTTTTGAGCAGCGGCGAGATCTCGCGTTGGAAATCGACCGGCCCGTCGTGTTTCACTTCCGCGATCGCCGTCGGAGCGGAATCGGCCCCGATCGCCGGCAAAACGGAAGACGCCGGCGCTGCGAACGCGGCGAGCAACAACGAGCAACGGAGAAGTCGGAAAGATGGAGACATCGCGAAACCTTCTCGATGGGGCGGGGCGGAACAGGTGGGACCCGATGATTCGATTATGCGCAACCGAACGTCGGGAGAAAACGATTACTTCGGGGGTGCGCCGCGGAAGGCCCGCGAAGCAGCGATTCACTTCCAGGGGTTACTTACGGCCGACATTACTTCCCGGCTGTCTTCTTCGGCTCTTCCTTCGTTTCGTTGACGCGCACGATCGTCTGCGTCGAGACGATCAACACGTTGTTGAGCGGCTTCGCTACGGCGGCCTTCTGCTTCGTGTCGGCGTCCGTGGTCGCCACGCGGGCCATGTCGGCGGCGGCTTTCGCCTTCGCCGCGGCGGCTGCGGCGGCTTGATCCGCGGCGGCCTTCTTTTCCTTCGGCGCTGCGGCGGCCGCTTTCTTCGCAGCTTCGGCGGCGGCCGTGAGATCGGTCGAAGTCTTATCCAGGGCCAGCTTCGATTTCATCGCCGCTTCGGCACCGGCCTTATCGCGCACGTAATTCATTTTGGTCGACGCGGAGACATAGAAACTGAAGTCGCCGAGCGGAGCGGCCGGAGTCGGCTCGACCACCAGCTTCCCTTCTTTCGCGTTGGCGGGAATCGTCAGAGGCGCGACTTTGAGCGATGCCGGAACACCGATCGCATTGATCACGAGCGCCTCGGCGAAGCCGTCGCGGCGCTCGATTCGAATCGGCACCTCGACCGCCTTCCCCTTGCGATCGATCACGATCGGCGCGCCGGTCCCGAGATGGATCGCCACGGGAACTTGCTCGACGCCGCCGGTGGAATACAACATTTGCTGCGCGAGCCGAGCTTCGGCCGGCTTCGCCTGACCACCTTGCGCGATGATCGAAACCGGGCGGGCCGCACGAACGATCTCGCGGCCATCGACCGTCGCACGGCCGACGATCTTCAACGTACCGTTCCAACGCACCGCCTTATCGGCGACGGATAACGAGAACGGCGCACTATCCAGACCGGCGCCGATCACGGCGGGGGTGAATTTGACGTCGGGCGGGAGCCCTTCGGCGGTCAATGTGATCTCGCCGGCGAAGCCGTCGCGGCGAGCGGCCAACACGGTGAGCACCGCGATGTCGCCGGAGCGAACGTAGGTGCCGGCCGGCTTGTAGTTTACGCCCGAGACGTTCACCTTTTCCGCACCGATCGCCACGGGCATGACCGCGAGGCGGAAATCGGAGACCGGCTTGCGCATGATCAAGCGATAGATCAAGAGCGGGTCGCCGCGCGAATCGCCGTAGAGATCGCGCAGGATGACGCGGTAATCGCCGTCGACGGTCGCTTTGAAGAGGAAGTAGGGATCGCTGCTGCGCGCGTCGAAGGCGACGCTGCCGATATTCTTCGGCTCGTCGTCGATTTCCTTCACGTCTTTATAAGTGATCTTCCCTTCGGCATCTTTCACGATCTGCTGCACGACCACGACCGGATCGGACTTGAAGCCGAGCCGTTGCGACACGGCCTCGATCGCCACGCTGTCGTCCTTCTTCGCCGAGAACGTGAACCCATCGACGTCGCCGCGCGGCATGAACTGCCCGATGATCTCACATGGAATCGTCACGGCTTGGCTCTTCCCGTCGGCGTCGTTCGGCTCTTTCTCCAGCACCACGGGCGCTTCGGCATAGCCGAGCACGAACCCGTTGGACCGGCCGGCCGACGACTTTAACCGATACTCGCGACCGTCGATAAACACTTCGGCCCCGCGCACCAGCGACGGCGCCGCGCGTTGGTCGATGACTTCGGAAGCGGGAACGTCGAGTTCGACTTCGACTTTTTCCAGCGGTCGACCGGCGAGGTTCATTCCCTCGGCCTTCGTGCCGCCTGGCAGATTGCGACCGTAGACCGTGAGCTTATTCTTCTGACCGACCGTAACGACCGGCGGGTAGACGAAGTCGATGTAAGGGCCCGTATGCACGGCCAAGCGGTAGAAGTAGTCGGCGCCGCCGCCGTAGGTGAAGTCGTAGACCTTGAGAAAGTATTCGCCGTCGGCAGGGACGAGGAAATCGACCAGCGGATCACGGCGATTCGCATCGCGGCTGCGAGCCACTTCCAGCAATTTCGCATCGTAGAGCACGAGCGTCGCGTCGATCTTCGAGTCGAGCCGTTGGCCGAGGATGTCGACTAGGAGCCGTTGCCCCTTCTTGGCGGGAAACTTGAACCAGTCTTCGCCGTTGGCGGCGACCGAGCCGTTGACGACCGAGCCGACTTCGATCGGCATTGCGGCGGCCGAAGCGATGTTCGTCGCCGGTTCGACCAGTTCCTTCAATTCATCGACCGCAAAGGCCCGCGGGTTGGAGACGCCGAAGGTGCCGACGGCCCGCACATCGTAGACGCCGGGAGGAACGTCGGCGGCGATCGTGACCTTGAACTTATTCGGAACGACGATCGTCTTCCCATCTTCGATCGGCGAAGGATCGACGGCCGGAACCGCGCGAATGCCGGGATGTGAGAAGAGCAACTGATCGACTCCCTCGCCGTCGACGACGCCCGTCAGGAGTACGTCGCAAGTGGTGCCGCTTTGGCCTCCGGGAGGCTGGATCGCGGAAAGTGTGAGGGCGGGAAGTTGCGCTCGAACGGAGCCGACCGATGCGCACACGATCAGCGCGGCCGTCAATATGTGGCGATTGCAGAGCATGGGTATTTAGGCGGGTAGGCGGGCGGGAGGAGCAAACGGAAACAGCGATACGAGCAGGTCTCGTGATCGGCTTGGGCGACTCGCGCTGGCGAATCGCCCAAGCGGGATCGATTACGAGACTAGTGGTTGAACAAGAACTCTTTCGTGTTCAGCAAGGCCCACAGAATGTCTTCGTAGGCTTGGCGCTGATTGGCGGCATCGGCGCGGGCGATGTAGGCCTCGGCCGTGGCCGTCTCGTCCGCCGATGGTGCGCGGGAGAAGGCCGCCATGTACAACATGCGAATCTTTTCCTTCACCGGTTGCTCGGTGTTCTTCACGAGATTCGCGGCTCTGGCTCCGTTGCCGGAAAGCTTCCCTTGCACCTCTTGCGAATTCAGCAGGTGCAGACTTTGCGCCAAGCTGGCATCGGTCGATCGCTCGCATTCGCAAGCGCTCGCACCTTCCGGCTTGCCGAACACGGTGAGAAAGTACGAATTCACGCCGTTGTCGGGAATCTGCACGGCGCGCGTGCCGGACGGCAGACCGGCGAACTGCGTCGTGCTTTCGGCGACGGCGTCGAGCGCGTCGAGCAACACTTCGGCGTTCAAGCGCTTCGGATAGTAGCGCGAGAAGTTTTGCTTGTCTTTGACGTTGAACTCGTTCGGTTCCGAGCTGAGCTGATACGTTTGGCTCTTGCAGATCGTCTTCACGAGATCCTTAAGGTCGAACTTCGATTGAATGAAGTGCTTCGCAAGCGCTTCGAGCAATTCCGGATTGGTCGCCGGATTCGTCAACCGCATGTCGTCTTCCGGATCGACGATGCCCCGATTGAAGAAGTGCTTCCAATAGCGGTTGACCAACGCCGGCGCGAAGAACGGATTCCGCGAATCGGACATCCAATCGACCAACGCTTGACGCGGATCACGCTCGGCGGCGATCTCGAGCGACGGACCTCCCAGTCCCTTCGGAGCTAAGACTTCCGTCGTCTTCGGATTCGTCGCCTTCGCTAAGCCGCGCTTGTGGAACACACGTTCTTCATCGGCATCCACGCCCGGCTTGCGGCCGACTTGGGAGAAGAACGCCGAGAAGCCGTAATAGTCTCGTTGGCTCCAAGCCTCGAACGGATGATGGTGGCAACGGGCGCATTGAATCCGCAAACCGAGGAACAATTGCGCCGCGTCTTCGACTTGCTGATCGATATCCTTCACTTCGCGATACCAAGCGACCGGCGGATTCTCGCTCATTTCGCCCGATGCCCCGACCACTTCCCGCACGAACTCGTCGTACGGCTTGTTCGCATACAGGCTCTCGCGAATCCAGGCATGGAAGCCGTAAGTGCCGCGCATGTAGGTCGGGCCCTTGCGGCGGTTGCGCAATACGGCGCTCCACTTGTTTGCGAAGTAGTCGGCATAGTCGGAGCTGTCGGCGAGGCGATCGACGAGGCGATCGCGCTTCGCCGGGTCTTTGTCGGCGAGGAAGGCCGTGGTTTCGGCCGCGGTCGGCAAACGTCCGGCGATGTCGAGCGAAGTGCGGCGAATAAAGCTGGAGTCGTCGCAAACCGCCGACGGCGGCATGCCGAGCCGCTTCAACTTGGCGAACACGAGGTCGTCGATGAAGTTCTTCGTCGGCGGCAGTTGATCGACCTTGGCACCCATCGGCACCGTGGCGCGATAGACCGAAACGAGCCCTTGAAAACGGGTCATAATCGCCGCATCGCCGGCCAGGTCCGTGGTCTTCACCAAACCGGTGCGAGCGACTTCGGCCATTTCCGTGCTGTTGGAATCGAACTGCGCCATGCGCGTGACGTCGGCCGTCGAGCCGTCGCTATAGTGCGCCGTGACGATCATCTGTTGCTCGCCGTTCGGGGCCATCGTGCGACGGGTCGGGAAGACTTCGATCTTCGTGACCTGCGGATCGGTCTCGTTGCCATACGGCATCCCTTGCACGATCCAACGTCGCAACAGGCGGAACTCCAACGAGTCGGCTTCCATGCGTGCGCCGCCGCCGTGGGGAACGGCGTTCACCGCCTTGGTGAGTAGCAAGCTGGTGTCGGGCGAGGCAGGCGAGAGCCGGCGACCGCGACCTTCCTTCACGAGATGTTCGAAATCTTCCGTAGGCTCGAAGCCGAGCAACGAGAGTTTGAATCCGTTTTGACCGCCGGCCTTGCCGTGGCAACCGCCGCCGTTGCAGCCGAACTTCGTGAACAGCGGCGTGATTTGATTCGGGAAGTTGACGAGCGGTGAGTTCTTATAATGTTCGACCGTCATCGGCAGCGAAGCAGTCTTGCCCGAGGCTTCGGTCGCGGTGATCGTGGCGGTGCCGTCGGCCAAAGCCACGACGAGTCCCGTCGCATCGACACCCACGATGCCGGCCGGCGCGGCGGTGAACTTCACCGTGCGGGTCAGGTCTCGCTCGACGCCGTCGGCATAAACCGCGGTGACGACGAGCTGCGCCTGAGCGTCTTGTCCGCGAAGCGGAGCGGCCTTCGTGCCGTCGCCGGCGGCCATAATCGAGAGCTGTGTCACCGGGCCGTGATCGTCGTTCTTCGCAGCGGGAACGGAAGGCTGCGCCGAGGCCGGTGCGTTCGCACTTGCCTGCATCGGCGCAACGATGCCGGCGATGCCGAGCATCGAGAGCAGCGTGATAACGAAACGACGGCAGGGTGCTTCAAAGCCAAAGCGGGGCATGCGGGATCCTCCCAGAGAGACAGAGCAAGCAAGCGGTGGGGTGTTAGGTGGGAGCTACGAATGCAGACCGTAGCTACGAAGAATTATCACGGTTTTGAAAAGAAAAATCAACACAAATGCCCGAGCCCGTATCGACTTATCGCGAATCCGCTCCGATCAAGCGGAAAAGTTGCGAAATAGGGGCGGCACCGTGTTTCCGACTCCGACCGGCGTCGGCCGCTCGCAAACCGAGAAAACGCCTGCATACGCGAGCGGATTCCGGGGGGCGGGGCATGGTCCCTCGGCCTAAGCTCACACCAACTCGCGGATCGGGTGAATCCCGTCTGCGACCAGATTTCGGGGCGTGCCGCTGACGTCGAACTCCCGAATCCGTTCCACATCGAGCCCGATGTTATGGTAGAGCGTGGCGAACACTTCTTGAAACTTCACCGGCCGGTCGGCGGCGTACTCGCCGTTGCGGTTGGTCGAGCCGATCACCTGGCCGGCCTTCATGCCGCCGCCGGCGAGCATGGCGCAGCTGACTTGCGGCCAGTGATCCCGGCTGTTGTTCTTGTTGATTCGCGGGGTCCGGCCGAACTCACCCCAGACGACGACCGACACATCGCGATCGAGCCCGCGCTCGTGCAGATCGGTTACGAGCGCCGACAAGCCTTGGTCGAGCCGCGGAAATTCTTCGCGCGACAAAGGAAAGTTCATTCCATCGACGCCGTGCCAATCCCAGCGGCTGTAGTTGAGCGAAACGAATCGAGCGCCGGCCTCGACCAACCGCCGGGCGACGCAAAAGTTTTCGATCATGCGCGGGGAGCCGTCCCGTTGAAACTTCTCATCGCTCGTGCCGTAGCGCGCCAAGGTGCGCGGATCTTCCTTGGAGAGATCGAGCGCGTCGGCGAGTTTGCTGTCGGTTAGGATGTCGAGCGCCTGCTGTAGATAATTGTCGACTCCCGACATCGCTTCGGTGATGTCGAGGTCGCGGCGAAGCTTATCGAGAGCGCCGCGCAGCTGCGCTCGGTCGCGCAAGCGCTCCAGGTTGATTCCGTTCAGCACCATGCTCTCGGCTTTGCTGCGGGCCGTCGAGCCGACGAGGTTGAACGGACTGTGCGGCACGCCCAAGAATCCGCCCGTGCCCGGCTGACCCCAAGGGCCGTTGCCTGTCTTGTACATCAATGCCACGTGCGGGGGCATCGCCGTGTTGACTTTGCCTTGGAGCTTGCTGACCCAAGCTCCCGCCGCAGGGAAGCCTCCCGGCGGGACGCGCTCGGCTTTCTTATGACCGGTCATGCACTGGTAACCGTCGTGCGCGCCGTCGGCATCGCAGATCGAACGAACCGGGATGAACTTGTCCATCATCTGCGCCATGCGCGGAAACAATTCGCAAATCTCGATCCCCGGTACGTTCGTCGCGATCGGCCGGAACTCGCCCCGAATCTCAGCCGGGGCGTCGGGCTTAAGATCCCAAAGATCGAGATGCGACGGACCACCGGGCAGGTAAATGTTGATGATCGCTTTGTGCGAACGGCTCGTCGCCCGCTTCGATTCGGCCCGTAGCGTATCGGCCAGGCAGATGCCCCCCATCGCCATGCCGCCGACCGTGAGAAAACTGCGGCGACTGAATTGGTCGCAACTTCCGGCTTCGCGACGACGAGAACGGCCGAAGATCGTCAGCATGCAAGGCTCCGATGCGAAGCGGGGAAAGTCAGGGGTGCGGGAGCGAGCGTTTTTCGCCAGGGAGGGAGGCGCGGGCGAGTTGCGGGCGGGGATCGAAGGCGTGCGTTTACAGCAAACTATCGACCGGAATAACGCATCAGTATTACCTGATCTGCATGCTAGCTGGAAAACCGCTTCGATACAACATCGAGTTTCATGCCGATCCGAGGCCCGCAGGCCTTGATCACTCGGGTTTCTTTTCGTCCGGCTTTTCGGCAGGTTTCTTTTCTTCGGGCGATTTATCTTCGGGCTTCTTTTCCTCCACTACAACCGGCTCGGGCTCCGGTTCGCCGAGCGTTACTCGAAACGGAGAGGCAGGGAAGCCGTCTTTATTGCAGAGGTTGCCGATCGGAAAATCGGTCCAGTTGTAGCGTACGAACTTCGGGGCTTTCACCTCCGGATTCTTCACGACGACCTTATTCTCCACGACCTCGGCTTCGGCAGCGACGAACTCTTTGTCGGCTCCGGCAATCGAGAAGCCGGTCAGTTTTCCTTCCTTTCCTTCCTTGGCCAGCAGACCGTCGCCGACATGGTCGAACGTAAGGGTCGCTACGTTTTTCCTGAGCGTCGCATCTTTGAATACCGGTCCGGAGTATCCGATCTTTTCGCCGTAGACCAGTGCTCGCGCCGCAAACGCCAGCCGCTTGCCGATCGGCTCCTTCACCCTCGGCACCGAGCTATAAGCGTCGCCGAAATCGGTCGACACGATCATCGCAGTGTTGGGAGTTTGCTGCCAAGTGGCGAGCTGCGCGTCGCGCAGTTCGGCCATCTTGCTTTCGTTCGGCTTAAAGCTTCCCGGCTTGAAGCCCGTGATCTGCACGAACAGAAACGGCAGGTCGGGATTGTTCCAGGCCTTGCGCCAATCGGCGATCAACAGCGGAAACAAGAGGCGATAATCCTCCGCCCGCTCGACGTTCGTTTCCCCTTGATAGAAGATCACGCCTCGAATCGGATATCTCGAGATCGGGCTGAGCATGCCGTTGAAGAGCCGACCGGGCGTTTGCGAGTCGAGCCTTCCTGGCGGGGCATCCTCGACGAGGCGCTGGAGTTTCGGTTCGGCGAGGATCGATTCGCGCGTCGTCCACGCTTCGGCCGACGAGGCGAAATGATTGCAGGCGATCAAACCGATCGGCACTTTCGTCGCCGCTTGAATGTCGCGCCCGAAATAATATCCCACGGCGGAAAAGGCCCCGACCGAAGCCGCACCCCCTTCGGACCACCGCGTCGCGTTGGATTGGCGCGGGGTCTCGGAGCCCGACCGCTTGACGTTGAAGAAATGGAGTTCGCGGTTCTTGCGCGAGAGAATCGCGGCGGAGAAGTCGCTCGAGTTTTGCACTGTCGACTGCATGTTCGATTCGCCGGCGCAGACCCAAACATCTCCGACGAACACGTTCTTGACGTTGAGGGAACTGGTGCCCGACAGAGACATCGTATAGGGCCCGCCGGCTTCGAGCGGCCCGACCTCGACGCTCCACTTACCGTCCTTGGCGACGGTCGAAACGTTGAACTTCTGAATCGCGATCGTGATCGTATCGCCGTCGTCCGCGGTTCCGAAAATCGGCACCTTCACGTCTCGTTGCAGCACCCCGCCGGGACTAAACAAGCCATCGAGCTCGACCTCGGCGCGTGCCGTCTCGCTAAGAAATGCCGGCAGCAAGGCGACCAGCAAAACGCAGAGCTTCCAACGCGTCGTCCGTGACATACGGCAGGCCTTCGTCGGGGCGAACGAACCCAAGATCGAACCAAAGAACATCGTGCAATTCCTAACTCGAAGCGAAAACAGGACATCCCGGACGAGACTCGCAGCGACGCTAGCAGGCGCTGGACGAACGGATTACGTCACATTGCTACGAAGGTAACGGAAGCCGTTATTTTCCCGCCCACGCAACCGGACGCAACCGGAATTCCCCGCGGCCCATCTTCGAGGCCCATTTCCGAAGCCCGATGATGGTTACCTTTCGTTGCTCGCATCTTGCCGGCGGTCGCTCGCGATTCGAGCCCTTTTTCTCGCTCGCGCGCTCGGCTTTCCCGCTTTCGGCGATCCTGATATGCTCCGCCGGCACTCATCGAATTGGGTTACGAAGTTCCGCACGGTCAGGAGGAGCGCAGTTTGATCGGTAGGCCGCTCATCACGCGTCGCTCGCTTCTCGGCGGACTCGTCACCACGGCCGTGTGGGGCTGCTCCACGGTCGGCGACCGGCGCGAAGTGCTCCCGGAGCGTAACGCGAAGACCTACGATCAGCTCGTCATCCACTCGAACGTCGACCTTCCCGAACAACATCGCCTGCTGGAAGACCTGCGCATCTTGCGCGTCGACTTGCTCCAGACCTTGGCTCTGCCCGCTTCCGACGAGCCGATCCACGTCTATCTGTTCGAGACGGAGCAAGCGTTCGACGAGTTCATGCGCCGCAAGCATCCGAACTTTCCGACCCGCCGCGCGTTCTTCGTCGAAAGCGATACGAAGCTCTCCGTGTTTGCCTTCTGGGGCGATCGGGTAGCGGAAGACCTGCGCCATGAGACGGCGCACGGCTACCTGCATTCGGTCGTCCGCCACATTCCGCTTTGGATCGACGAAGGCTTAGCCGAATACTTCGAGGTGCCGCGCGGAGCAGGGGGGCTCAACCCACCGCACGCCCAACAGTTGCTCACGCTCCTCATCACCCAGGCCCGCCGGCCCGACATGGCAAGGCTGGAGAACCTGACGTCGGTCGGCGACATGCGCCAAGAAGACTACGCCGAAAGCTGGGCCTGGGTCCATTGGCTGCTCAACACCGAGCCCGAACGGCGCACGGTGCTGCAACAATTTCTCCAGTCGATCCGCTCGCAAGCGCTCTACGTGCCGCTATCGGCCGTCGTGAAGTCGCGCTGGCCGCAAGCCGAACGCGAACTCTGCGACCACCTCTTCGCCATCAGCAAACCGGCCTAGCGACGGCAACTTCTGCCCGAGGCGAGCGGCCGGTGTAAACCGGCCGTTGAACCCTACGATCTATTTCCGTTCCGCAAGCGGTACGAAATCGCGTTTCGTCTTGCCGTTGTAGATCTGCCGCGGACGACAGATCTTCTTCGACGGCGACATCTGCATTTCTCGCCAATGGGCGATCCAGCCCGGCAGCCGACCGAGCGCGAACAGCACCGTGAACATTTCCACCGGGAAGCCCATCGCGCGATAGATGATGCCCGAGTAGAAGTCGACGTTCGGGTAGAGCTTCCGTTCGATGAAGTACGAATCGCTCAGCGCGGCTTGCTCGAGCTCTTGCGCGATATCGAAAATCGGGTCCTTGATCGCGAGCTTCTTCAAGAGCTTATCGCAGGTGCGCTTGATGATCGTGGCGCGCGGATCGTAGTTCTTATAAACGCGGTGGCCGAAGCCCATCAGACGGAAGCCGGACTTCTTGTCCTTCGCCATGTCGATGTATTTCTTACTGTTGCCGCCGTCGGCCTTGATCGCTTCGAGCATTTCGACGCAGGCTTGGTTCGCCCCGCCGTGCAGCGGGCCCCACAAAGCGCAAATGCCGGCCGAGATCGAAGCGAAGAGGTTCGCATCGCTCGAGCCGACCATGCGGACGGTCGACGTGCTGCAGTTTTGTTCGTGATCGGCGTGCACGATGAACAGCAGGTTCAACGCGTCGACGAAGTCTTGATCGACCTGATATTCTTCGCTGGGGACCGCGAACATCATGTGCAGGAAGTTGTCGACGTAGCCGAGTGAATTCTTCGGGTAGATCGACGGCTGGCCGACCGACTTCTTATGGCTCAACGCCGCGATGGTCGGGAGCTTCGCCATCAGCCGGAAGATCGACATTTCGACCTCGACCGCATTCTTCGGGTCGAGCGAATCTTGATAGAACGTCGAAAGCGCGCCGACGACCGAGCTCAGGATCGCCATCGGATGGGCATCGCGCGGGAAGCCGTTGTAGAACATCCGCATATCTTCGTGCAGCATCGTGTGCCGACCGAGCGATGCGCGGAAATTCGCCAACTGCTCCGTATTCGGCAGTTCGCCGTAGATGAGCAAGTAGCTCACTTCGACGAAATCGCACTTCTCGCACAGCTGCTCGATCGGGTAGCCGCGATAACGCAGAATTCCTTCCTCGCCGTCGAGGAAGCAGATGGCGCTTTGCGTCGAGCCCGTGTTGACGAAGCCTTCGTCGAGCGTGATGTAGCCCGTCTGCGCGCGAAGAGCCGAGATGTCGATCGCCTTTTCTCCCTCGGTTCCTTCCAAGGTAGGAAATTCGATCTCTTTTCCTTCGACGCGTAACTTAGCGACCTCGCCCATCGAGGCTTCTCCTTCTGACGACGAAATACCGACCGACCGGTCGAACGCATACGAACGTCCTACCGCAACAGAAGCTAGCAGTGTAACGGTCGGGATGCGTTTCTTCAAACCGTTTGCAGGGGTGAGGATGCGCACCGGAAAATCTTGCGAATCCGCAAGGTCTTGCAAATTATCGCGGCATCATATCCGAGTACGAATGCTCGATGAGATCAGCCGCATGAAGCTGAAATGCGGTTTGCAAAAATTCGACTTGCGCTCGCCCCGCCGCGTCGTCGATCGTGGGCCCGAGAACCGCTTCGAATTCGATGAAGCTCCCCAGTTCGGCGACTTCGTCGATATGGATCCTGACATTGCCGTACAGGAAAACCAAACGTTGCTTATCGACGACGACGAGCACCCCCATCGCAGACGCTAAGGCTCGCTTAAGCGATTCAGGTTCGCCGACCGGCACCAGCCGATAGTCGCTCCCTTTGGCGCTTGCTTGATCGGCACGGGCATACCAGACGAGCTGCGCCGTCTGCCCGAACACCTCGCGAAGTTTCAAGCGTCCGTACGGCGACTTGAAATAGGTGTCGATCTGGTGCTGCTTCTCGGGCGGCTCGGTCGAGAGCGACTGTGCGATCTTGATCGCTCCGCTCGGGTCGGAGAGCCGCGCCTTGAGTTCGATATTGCGCGCAGCGTGCGACATTGCGGGAGACCGGGCGAGCGCGAAGCTCAAGAAAAACTCGAAGCGAACAAGAAACGCTTCGAGATTGTAGCCGTGACGGTCGGAGTTGCGTAGCCGTTCGGCTTAGCGAATCGTCGGGGTCGGATACCGAGCGCTCTCGGCGGCGGACGCGCCCCCTGCGCCGGCGATCCCCTTCGGCTTCTCATCATCGAACACGGTCCAGACCGTGGTCTTCTTTTTTATCTCTTCGACGTACTTCACTTTCGCGACCACGGTTCGTTCTTCGGTGATTTTCTTTCTGATCTCTCCCTGCACCTCCGTAAACGGCTTCCGGCCCGCATCGCGGCGATCGATGACGCGGACGATATGAAAGCCTCGTTCGTCTTCGATGATCGGGCTGAGCGTGCCGATCGGCAGCGTGAATACGGCCGTATCAAGCGGCTGCGAAACGAGGCTCCCTCGCTTCGTCCAATTCACTTCGCCCCCTTGGGCCGCGGTCGAACCTTGCGACATCGTTTTCGCCACTTGCTCGAAGGGACGGCCATCGACGACGAGGTTGCCGGCCTTCGCCGCTTCGGCGTAAGCGGCTTGCTTCGTGGGAAAGTTCTCGAACTTCATCGAGATTTGTTCCCACCGAGAAGCCCCCGTGAATTCAAACTCCGCCAAGTGCGACTGGTAGTAAGCGAGCATCTGCTCGTGCGTCACTTCTTGCGTAACCTTCACGTTCTGCGAAATCCACGAACTGCGCAACACCGACTCGGCAAAGGCTTTCTTCTCACGTTCCAAAGTCGTGCCGTCGCGGCGCAGCATCGCTTCGAGTTGCTGTAGATCGCTCGCCTTACGATCGCTGAGCATTTGCGGAACGACCGTTTTGTCGAACTCTTCGTCGAACTTCTCCATCGCTTTGGCGAAGCCCGCTTCGGGAATCTTGCGCTTCGCTTCATTGACGATGATCCGCGTGTCGATCAGTTGTTGAAGACGCATCTTCACCAACTGTTCGCGCTGTTGAATCACTTCGGGATCTTTGAAATCGACGCCGTTGCGCGCCAAATAGCTGTTCACGGAGCAAAGCACCTCGCCGGCGAAGATCACATCGCCGCCGACGCGCGCCAACACTTTCGTTCCTTCGAGCTCTTGCGTCGGAAACTGTAGTCCCGTCGTGTCGGCCGAAGGAGCCAGCACCGAGCTCATCGAAGCAGCCGGCGCAGCGCCGAACGCCGGACCTGCGATTGCCGGAGCGGTAGCGGCTCCCGGAGCGACGTACGACGTGGCTTGTGTTTGATAGGGCGAAGACGCCACCGGAGCGACGGGAGCGATCGGCGATTGAGCGATGGACTGAATAGTGGATTGTGCAGGCGGTTGTGCATAAACCGGCGGCTGCGAATAACCGCCGGGCTGTGCGGCAGCGGGCGATGCCGTCGTGGGAAACGAAGCGCTCGCAGCGCTCGTGGACGGGAACGGCGAAGGGGATTGAGCGCGTGCGCGCTCCAGCCCGACGAAGTTCAGGTCGGTCGAAGATAAGCCTTCGTGCGGCAACCACTGCGCAGCGGCAGCCGTCAGCGTAAGACTCGCCATCACAAGATAAAAGATTCTAGTCACCGGGCACTTCCATGTGTCCGCGAGTTCGGAACTCCGCATCCGTTTGCCTCGTGCAAACGTCGTCGGGCCGGGAAAAGTCGCACGCTTGCGGAGCGTCGGAGTTTTCCTAAGGCCTCACCGCGGCGGAGTATAAGGAGACCCTATTCCGGCTGCAACAGTGATTTGATGAACTCCGCAATCACGTCAGGGTCTTTCGTCTTCGGAGGCATCGTCACGTAGGCGCTTTTCCTATCGGCGATTCGTAATCGACCCTTGAGAATTTTGCCTAACCGGTCCATTTTAGCGCTGTCGTTGTAGCCGAACGCGACATACGCATCTTCCAAATGAATCGACTCCACGCCCCAGCGGTGCGCCAGCACTCTCAACTGCATGCGCCGCAACAAACGATCGACCACTTCCGGCCGAGGCCCGAACCGGTCGAGCATCTCAGTTCCTAATTCATCCAACTCTTGAAATGTCGACACACGCGAGAGCCGTCGATAGAGATCGATCTTATGCCGCTGGTCGGGCACGTAACGTCGCGGCAGATACGCTTCGCCCGGCAAGTCGAGATTCACTTCGACGTGCTCTTTCGGCGGCAGCTTTTGCAACTGACGAACCGTCTTCTCCAACAACTCGCAATACAGCTCATAGCCGACCGACGCGATATTGCCGCTCTGCTCGGTGCCGAGAATGTTTCCGGCGCCGCGGATTTCCAGATCGCGCATCGCGATGGCAAAGCCGGCCCCCATCTCGCTGAACTCTTCGATCGCGGCCAAGCGCTTCGCGGCGGTCGTCGTCAGCGGCTTGTTCGGATCCAAGAGCAGATAGCAGTACGCGCGATGCTTGTAGCGGCCGACCCGTCCGCGCAGCTGATGCAAGTCGGCGAGCCCGTAATGGTCGGCATCGTCGATGAACATCGTGTTCGCGTTCGGGATGTCGAGGCCGGATTCGATGATCGTCGTCGCGAGCAAGCAATCGTATTTGTGCGCGATGAAGTCGAGCATCACCTCTTCGAGCTCCCCTTCCGGCATCTGTCCGTGGCCGATGCAGATGCGCATCTCCGGCACGATCGACTGGAGCTTATCGGCGACCTGCTTGATGTCGTGAACCCGGTTGTGAACGAAGAACATCTGCCCGTTGCGATTCAGCTCGCGCAGCGCGGCCGAGCGGAAAATGTCGGGCGTGAAACGAGTCACGCGCGTTTCGATCGCAATCCGATCGGCCGGAGGCGTTTCGAGGTTCGAGATATCGCGCAGCCCTAAGAGCGACATATGCAGCGTGCGCGGAATAGGCGTGGCGCTGAGCGTCATCACGTCGACCACATGGCGAAACGCCTTCAAGCGCTCCTTCACGCCGACGCCGAAGCGCTGCTCTTCGTCGATCACCAACAGACCGATGTTATGAAACTTGACGTCTTGCGAAGCGAGTCGATGCGTCCCGACGACGATATCGAGCGAGCCGTCGGCCATGCCTTGCAGGATCTCCCGTTCTTCCTTACCGGTACAGAAGCGACTCAGCACGCCGATCTTATAAGGAAACTCCGCCATTCGTTTGCGAAACGTCCGGCCATGCTGATCGGCGAGCACGGTCGTCGGCACGAGCACCGCGACCTGATAACCGGAGTCGACCGCCTTGAACGCCGCGCGCATCGCGACTTCGGTTTTCCCATAGCCGACGTCGCCGCAGATCAGCCGATCCATCGGCCGCGGCAGGCTCATATCTTCCTTCACGGCCCGAATCGCGACGGCTTGATCGGGCGTTTCGGTATAAGGAAAAGAAGCATCGAACTCGCGGCACCATTCGGTATCGGGCGGGAACGAGATTCCCTGCCGCACCGAGCGCGCGGCCTGCAGGTCGAGCATGTCGCCGGCCATGTCGAGCACCGCTTCTTGCACCGACGCTTTCTTCTTCGCCCACGAAGGGCTGCCGATCTTCGCCAGCGCCGGCCGAGTCTTCTGACCGCCGACGTACTTCTGCACGAGATCGATCTTCGTCGCGGGTACGAAGATCTTTGTGCCGCCGTCGAACTCCAGCTCTAAATGCTCTTCGGCCCGATCGTCTTTCTCGAGCAGCCGCATGCCGCGATATTTGCCGATGCCGTGGCCGATATGGACGACGTAGTCCCCCTCGCGCAGATCGAGAAAGCTATCGATCACCCGGCCGAGCCGGCGGCGCGACGGCCTGCGCACCTCTTCACGATGGAACAACTCGCCGCCACTGAGCAGCGTCATCCGTTCTTTGAGCAACCGAAAACCGGTTCGCAGAAAGCCGAGGCAATAGTGCAGCTTGCCTGCCGCCGCGGGCTTCGTGCCGGCGAACACATCCGAGAGCCTCGTCGCTTCCGCTTCCGTCTGGCAAACGATGAACAACTCCTGATTTTCCGCCACGCTCTCCAACTCGCCCCGCACCTTGCCGATGTCGCCGCTGAACCGTTCGACCGATTCGATCCGCAAGTGACATGTCGTTTCGAGCGAGGCCGTCGAGATCGCCGAAGCCGTGACCGACGGGAACTTATAAAGTCGCGACAGAGTCTCGTTGACCGTAAACAAGCCGTCGGTCTTATCGAGCCGCGACAGATAATGGCGTCCTTCCTCTTCGAGCTCCCCCGGCTCGATCAGCAACACCCAAGTGTTCGCCGGGAGGTACGTCGTGAGATGATCGCCGCGCGCGTTCTCGGGCTTGAGCACCGTGACGTCGATCATCGCCAGCGGCGCGAGGCTTCGTTGCGTCGCGAGATCGAACCTGCGAATCGACTCGACCTGATCGCCGAAGAACTCCACGCGCACCGGGTCGTACCAGTCGGGAGCGAACAAGTCGATGATCCCGCCGCGCAGCGAGAACTCGCCCGGCAACTGCACGGCTCCCGTATGCTCGAACCCTTGCTCGACCAACCACCGCGCCAACAGTTCCGGGTCGATCGTTTCGCCGGCGACGATCTTGCGCGTCTGTCGGGCCAGCAACTCCGGCGGCGGCACCGGTTGCAGCAAACTCTGAATACTGGTGACGATCAGTTCCGGCCCAGCCTGTCGCGACACGGCATCGTCGCCGAACTTCTTGAGCAGCCGCATTCGGTCGCCGTAGATCTCGTCGCGCACGACGAGCTCGGCCGGCAGCGTTTCCCACGCCGGAAACTTTTCCGTGCGCCGCGAAGTGAAGAGCGCGAGTTCGTCGCAAAATTCATCGATATCGGCCGGGTGCGGGCAGACCACGCACAACGGCCCAGGGCTATGTTCGACCAAGCCTCCCACGACGAGCGCGCAGCTCGACCCTCGGACTCCGTCGAGCGTTGCGCCATGCCCTGCTTTCAGGCTGGCGATCACGTCGTCGAAACCTTGTTCTGCGTCCAACCGGCGTGCGAGCGATCGTAATCTCTCGGCCGCACCGGCTTGCGTGTCGGCGACGGCGTTCATGGTGCGGAATTCTAGCGCGCTCGGCCCAAGCGGCAAAGGGCTATTGCTTGCGACCGTCGGATTATCCGACCGCGGCGGTTGCTTCGTTGCTGCGCCGACTCGGCGGTCCTATAATCGCTCCGTCCGCATCCAGGGCGGCGCTTCGACGTTTCTCCGCACCACTTGAAACTACTACCAAGGGCTTTCTCGTATGGCATTCGGCTTCGGCATTATCGGTTGCGGGATGATCGCGAACTTCCACGCCAAAGCGATCGCCGACATTAAGGGAGCCAAGCTCGTCGCCTGCTTCGACAACTATCCGGCCGCGGCCGAGAAGCTGGCGGCGACGTACAAGTGTAAGGCCTACGCGAAGCTCGAAGACATGCTCGCCGATCCGGCCGTGAACGTCGTCACCGTCGGCACTCCGAGCGGAGCGCACATGGAGCCGGCCATCATGGCCGCCGAGGCCGGTAAGCATGTGATCGTCGAGAAGCCGCTCGAGATCACGCTCAAACGCTGCGATGCCATCATCGAGGCGTGCGACCGGAACAAGGTGAAGCTCTCGGCCATCTTTCCGTCGCGCTTCCACGATTCGAGCCGCGAGATCAAAAAAGCGATCGAAGCCGAGCGCTTCGGCAAGCTCACGATGGGAGATGCCTACGTGAAATGGTTTCGCACGCAGCAATACTACGACGCCGGAAAATGGCGCGGCACCTGGGAGCTCGACGGCGGCGGAGCGCTGATGAACCAAGCGATCCACTGCGTCGATTTGCTGACATGGTTGATGGGCCCGGTCGTCGAGATTCGGGCCCAAGTCGCCACGCTCGCGCACGAGCGGATCGCTGTGGAAGACACGGCCGTCGCCACGTTGAAATTCGCCAACGGAGCGCTCGGCGTCGTCGAGGCGACCACGGCCGCGTATCCCGGCTACTTGAAGCGCATCGAGATTCACGGCGCCGAAGGCTCGGCCTGCATGGAGGAAGAAGACCTCGTCAAATGGGACTTCGCCAAGGCCGACAAGCGCGACAAGATGATTCTCGAAGCGATGAATTCTCACAAGAGCACCGGCGGCGGAGCGGCGGATCCGACGGCGATTGGCCATCACGGTCACTCGCGGCAGTTCGAGGATTTGCTCGATGCCGTGAAGAAGAACAAGACGCCGAGCGTCGACGGCCGCGAAGGACGTCGCTCGGTCGAGATCATTCTCGGCATCTACAAAGCCGCCGAGTCGGGCAAGCCGGTTTACTTGCCGCTCGAAAAAGACCCGACCTTGAACGCGCGCAAGCTCAAGGTCGCCAAGTAACCGATGTGGACCACGGTTGCTAAAGTCGCCGATTGTCCGCCGGGCAGCTCGCGCGAAGTCGTCGCCGGCGATCAGATCGTGGCGTTGTTCAACGTCGCCGGGGAATTTCACGCGCTCGACGGCGTCTGCCCACACCAAGGGGGCCCGCTCGGCAAAGGAGCGCTCCGCGGTTGCATCGTCGTCTGCCCGTGGCACGGCTGGCAGTTCGACGTAACGAATGGCGAATTCCAAACACGCCCCAGCTTAGTGCAGCCGTGCTTGCAGGTGCGCGTGATGGGAGAAGAAGTTCAAGTCGACGTCTGAAACGCAAGAGTCAAAGTGCAAAATGCAAAAGTGCGCACAGTTGGCCTTCACTTTTGCATTTTGCATTTTGACTTCTCACTTACCCCGCGCCTTGCTGCCGACGCGCTTCTGCGGATAATCTCAGGATCGCACCCCCCGAGATTTGCAGAAGTCTTTCGCTCCGCCGAGGCCTTAGCTTGCCGATCCGTTACCGTACGTTTCGCAATTCCGATCCGCCGCACTTAGTCGACATCTGGCGCTCGCAGCCTCCCGAGCGAGCGCTGGTGCAGCCGATGTCGGTGGCGCTGTTCGATCAGCTGGTCTTAGCGAAACAGTACTTCGATCCTGCCGGGCTCACGATCGCTTGGGACGGTGATCTTCCGGTCGGTTTCTCGCATGCTGCGTTCGGCCCGACGGCCGATGGCTCCGGCGTCGATACACAGCTCGGCGTGACGCATCTGGTGATGACCCGACCGCACTACCAACGCCGCGGCATCGGCAGCGAGCTCCTGACGCACTCCGAAGAATACCTGCGGCGCAACGGCGCGGAGCTGCTCTACGCCGGCGGAATCGGCCCCCTCAACGGCTTCTACCTCGGCATGTACGGCGGCAGCGAACTCGGCGGCGTGCTCGATTCTTCCCACGCCGCGCAATGCCTGTTTCGCTCGGCGGGTTACCGCGAGATCGATCGGACGTTGGTTCTACACCGAGAAACCGGCAGCTTTCGCCCGCCGGTCGACCGCCGGCTCATGCAGCTGCGCCGCAACGCTTCGATCCGCACGATCAACGATCCTGCGCCGGCATCTTGGTGGCAAGCCGGCGCACAAGGAGACTTCGCACAACTTCGCTTCGAGCTCGACTTGAAGCAACCGGCTCTGCAAGCGGTCGCAACCGTTACGTTCTGGATGATGGAGACGATCTCGGCCGCTTGGGGTGTCCACGCCGCAGGGCTGATCGAGTTGCAGACGAAGCCGGAGTTTCAGCGGCAAGGGATGGCAATGTTTCTCCTCGGAGAAGCGTTCCAACAGTTGCGCAACTACGGTGTCTCGCTCGTCGAGACCCAGACAATGGTTCACAACGCTCCGGCACTCGGGCTCTATAAGAAGCTCGGCTTCAACGAAGTCGACCAAGGCGCAGTGTTTAGAAAAGCAGAAACCAAAAACTAGAAACCAGAAGAGGAATGCGGCTGTTCTGGTTTCTAGTTTCTGATTTCTGGTTTTAAAACCAAGCTTTCTTATCGACGACGTTCCGCAGCGGCTCGTCTGCTTCGAAGCGGCGCAAGTTGTCGAGCAGCACTTCCAAATGGCGCTCGGCGATTCTCGGCGAGCATGCGGCAACGTGCGGCGTGAGTAAGACGTTCGGCATGCGCCAGAGCGGATGCTCCGCCGGCAGCGGCTCGATCTCGAACACATCCAACGCCGCTCCGGCGATCTTGCCGGCCTCGAGCGCCGCGGTGAGGTCCGCCAAGTCGACGATCGCACCTCGCCCGATATTGATGAAGTAGCTTGTCGGTTTCATCTGTTGAAACCGACGGCGCTCGAACATCCGTACGCTCTCCGGCGTGTGGGGAGCGGCGACGACGACGAAATCGCTCGTCGCCAACAGCGCGTCGAGCCCGTTCAAGGAATCCAAACGCTCGACGCAATCCGGCCGAGCGGTTCGCTGCGGATCGACCGCGACGACGCGCATTCCGAACGCCGCGGCGCGTCGAGCCGTCTCCTCGCCGATCGCCCCGAGGCCGACGATTCCCAGCGTGCAATCGGCCAAGTGCAGATGTGCCCGATCCATCGAGCTGACGATTCCCGGTCCGACGGCGAAGTCGGGCCGAGTCTGCTCGCCGCCGATCGGTTGCCAACGCCCCGCTTGCTGTTGCCGCAAATACAGATGCAGGTTGCGCGCGAAGCAGAGAATGTAGCCCAGCACATGATCCGCAATGACGTCGGAGAAGATCCCGCGCATGTTCGTGAGCGTGCAGGGATGACGGACCAACTCGTCGAACACGTAATGCTCGAGGCTTGCCGTCGGGGATTGGACCCAACGGAGTTGTCGAGCCGCGGCTAGCAGCGGCGGCGTAAGCTTGCCGAAAAAGGCATCGGCCTCGACGATCGAGGTAACCGCTTCGTCCTGAGTCGCGGCGTTGACGAACGTCGAGCTCGTCAGCACATCTGCGACGCGCTGCCGGCGAGCTTCATCGAGCGGAGGAAAGCAGACGAGCTTCATAACGTCGCGCGAGAAGCGAATGGTTGTCGGAGCTCAAGCGCGAGCATCGAACTCGAGGCCCTTGCCGAGTTGCTTCGCGATCTCGGTCGCGGTTTGCAGGAGCTCTACGGCAGCGTCTCCTTGCAATTGCTGCGCGTCGAGCGACTTGCGCGCCACGGCGATGCCGATTTGGTTCGACACCATATCGGCCTTCGCTTGAACGACACTTCCGATCGCGTCGGTACACATAGCGAGACGTCGCTCGAGAACTCTCTGAAGCATGAGCCCGACGAAAACAATCGGGCCTACAAAGTTACCTTACGTTTTCGTCGGCATCACGGTCGACTATCGACGATCGAGCCCGCGGGAATGCGCGTGGTAACGATTGTAGGATGCGGCGTACGAGCCCTGACGATGCCAACCGGCAACACGCGGCAACGGCGCATGTTGCCGCAGAGCAACGCCGAATGTGGCAATACACAGACCGCACGATTTTTCGCAGCGGGCGGCAGAGCATAAAACGCCGTAAAACAGGGCATTTCACGCGACTTCTCAGATTCCGGCACGGACTTCGGCACACCTTCTGCTTTTAGTCTCTTCCGTCATCAACCGGTTCTCACGCCGCAACGCCTTCATATTCCGAACATCGGAAAAGGCTTCGGTCCGGAAGATGAAAACAACCGGGGATTTACGTTATGAAGATTGCATTCGCACGTTTGTGGAACGAAGAAGTCGGTGCCATCGTGTCGGCGGAAATCATGCTCATCGCGACCATTTTGGTGCTCGGCGTCATCGTCGGCCTGAAGAGCGTCCGCGACTCCGTCGTGACCGAATTGGCAGACGTTGCCCAAGCCATCGCTAACGTAAATCAATCGTACAGCTACAGCGGCGTCACCGGCCACGCGGCCTTCAGCGGCGGCGGCAACTTCGGCGACTCGGCCGACTTCTGCGACAACAACTCCTATCCATACAACAACAACCAAGAATCGAAGTGCGTGAACGTCGCCGCTTACGCCGCCTCGGAGAACTAAACCCTGCTCGATGGTTTCCGATTCTTGAATGTCGCCATGACTCCAAGCCGCCTCGGTCGCACGACCGAGGCGGCTTTTTTTGTTGATCGGTTCGAGATCAAACCTCGAATAACCTCGTGATGCGGCGCGACACGATCCGGCGATCGCTCGACGTGCCTCGCGCAAGCGCGATCGCGGCCGGCAAACCCGGTCCGCAGTCGACTTCGGCGAATTGCCAATGCGCAGGCGAGTCGTCGATCTCGGGCGTGAAGGAAATCGTAGGCGTTCGAGCGGCGTCGAGCTCGAACGAGAAATGATCGAGCGGGATCGAGAGGCCCAAACCTCGGGCCTTAATGTAGGCTTCTTTCAGCGTCCAAAATCGAAAGAAGAGCTCCTTCTGCCGCTCCGCCGGCGCGCGACGCAAGGCTGCCGTTTCGAGCGGCGAAAAGTAACGCTCCGCCAGCCCGACGCACTCCGTCGCCCGGTCAAGCGTCTCGATATCGACGCCCACTTCCACATCGCGAGCCACGCCGCAGAGGGCTCCGCCGCGGGTATGCGAGAGGTTGAACCGAAGCCACGCGTAGCCGGCCGGCTCGCTGATTCTCGGCTTCCCGTGGGCATTCGACTCGAACCGCCAAGCGGCAGGATCGACCCCCGTGAACGCGGAGAGCATCGTCCTAACAAGCATGTGCGAAAGGGTATAGGTTCGCCGATCGCGATCGAATAGGAACCGCCCGGCTCGGGCAAGCTCCGTTTCGTCGAGCAGCGGCGCCGGCGCCTGCCCGTGGTCGGCATCGAAGAGCTCGTCGAAGCGGACGAACCACAGGTGCAATTCGTCGTCGTTTAGCGGGCAAGTTGCCATGCGGATGGTCTGCTCGACGGCCGGAATCTGGTTGCGACACCATCTTACACTTAGGCTCCATTGTCGTCGTCGTCGTCGCGGAAACCCACATAGAAAAAATTACGGAAGGCTATATCCGGCAAGGGGTTCGCAGCCCGTGAGAAGTCGTTGTCCTTTACCATTCTCCAATGTGATGCTAGGGTAACACTGTCGGAAGGCGGGATGAACACCCCCCCGATAGAATCTGCCTTAGCCACCCTGAGCCTGCACACGATGTCGATCCGAATCCTCCTAGCCGACGACCACGAGGTCGTCCGCAGCGGCCTGCACCACCTTTTCGAAACGACGGAAATCAGCGTCTGCGGCGAAACGGACTCGATCGACAAAGTTCTCGCCCTGGCCGAAACCACGAACCCGGACCTGGTTTTACTCGACGTCCGGCTGGGCGAAGGGGATGGCCTTACGATCGTGCGTGCTCTGCGAAACCGCCGCCCGCCGGTCAATGTGCTTCTTTTCTCCGCCCACGACAACCCGACGCATGAAGCTCGGGCCTACGCCGACGGAGCCAACGGCTACATCTATAAGTCGGCCGATCGCGATCAGCTTCTAGCGGCCGTCCGCAAGGCAGGGACAGGCGAAATGCTCTGGGACCGAACCGACCAGCGCCGGCTCACCAACTTCGTAAAAACGACCCGACCTTCGATCGGCGAACACGCTCCGCTTACCGCCCGCGAGCAAGAGATTCTCGCGATCCTCTCGACCGGCGCGACCAACAAGCAGATCTCCGAGCAATTGAGCATCAGCGCGGAAACAGTCAAGGAACACGTGCAGCACTTGTTGCGGAAGATCGGCGTGAACGATCGGACCCAAGCAGCCGTCTGGGCAGCCCGCAACGGCCTGATCTAGCTCAAGCCGGCCCGCGGGAAGGCTTCCCCCTAGCGAGTCTTAATCGGTCGGGAAGCGTTCAAGACCGTCCATTGAGCTTCGACCTTCTTCAAGTTGCCGAGAAATTGCGGAGCCGGAATGAACCCGGCCATCCGCGCCACCTCGACCTTGTCGCTTCGCAGAACCACGGTCGTCGGGTACGACTTCACTCCAAGTTGTCGCTCCAGTGCCGGGCTCGAGCCCCGTTCGACACGCAGCGGAACGAACTTCGCCCCCAGCTCTTGAACGACGGTCGCCGTGCGGAAGGTTTGATCTTTCATCTTCACGCAGTAAGGGCACTGCGCCGAGGTAACGAACACGAGTACCGGCAAGTTATTCTGCCGTGCCAAGCGGCAGGCCTCTTCGACATTGGTTTGCCAAGCAACAGGTGCAGCAACAGCAGCCGCAGCGGTCTTCGCTTCCGGTGCGGAAGTCGCCGCTACCTGGACTACCGTTTTCTGATTGCGGCGCGAGCTCTCCCCTTCGGGAATGCCGCGCGAGGCCGAACCGACCGGTTCGATAGCGCTCGTCGCCGAGCATAGCCCGAGCAACATGATCGACGCAGCATGAAATCGAAGCGAAGCGCGCATCGTAGGCCTCCTTGCCGATGGCGAGCCGATCCTTGGCTCGCAACTTGGTTCCGCAAATCTGTTATCGTCGTGCGACAGACCGGACAAGCGCAAGAACACCCACCGCGAAAACAATCGCTTCGTTCGGAATAGATTAACGTCCGTGCGGCACGCTACCGTACGAAATCCGCAGCTAGCGTCGCATCAGCGGTGCGGAAACGTAGCACAGCAACGTCTTCGACGGCACGATCAGCTTCGCGCTATCGGGGGGAGCAGGGCCGTCGAGCGCCGGGTAGATGTCGTGCGGGCTCTCGGCCGCCGTGTTGACGAACAATCGCCACTTCGTTTGGCTCGCCAACGCCGGAAGCTTGAACTCGCGCGGCATCGTGCCCGAGTGGATCAAGATCATGATGTGCCGCGGCGCGAATTGCGGATTGCCGGTCGCCGCCGAAGCTCCCCAGATGCTGGCGAGGCTATGATCGAAGCCGTTCCAATCGTGCGGCAAGCCGTCGGCGTTGAACCAGCTGACATCGGGCAACGGATGATTTTCGTTCGGTTCGCCGGAGACGAAGCTCGCGCGGCGCACCGTCGGCTGCTGCTTGCGAAACTCGATCAGGCCTTGCGCGAAGCGAACCAGGTCGGCGTTCTTGGAAACGAGATTCCAATCGAACCACGAGATCGGGCCGTCTTGGCAATAGGCGTTGTTGTTTCCTTTTTGCGTCCGGCGACATTCATCGCCCGACACGATCATCGGCACCCCTTGGCTGAGCAGCAACGTCGCGAGCATGTTGCGCACCTGTCGGGCACGCATCGTGTTGATCTCTTTGCGACGCGTCGGCCCTTCGACGCCGAAGTTTTCGCTGTAGTTCTGGTTGTCGCCGTCGCGATTCTCTTCGCCGTTTTCTTCGTTGTGCTTATACGAATAGCTCACCATATCGCTCACGGTAAAGCCGTCGTGCGAAGTGATGAAGTTGATGCTGTGGTACGGGCGGCGACCGCTCGAAGCATAGAGATCGCTCGAACCGGCTAAGCGGGTTGCGAGCGAGCCGATCGTGCCGGGATCGCCGCGCCAGAAGCGACGGGCATCGTCGCGGTAGCGGCCGTTCCACTCGGCCCAACGGCGATTGGCGAACGAGCCGACTTGATACGCTCCGGCGGCGTCCCACGCTTCGGCGATGATCTTCGTATCGGCCAAGAGCGGATCTTCGGCGATCTGTTCGACCAAAGGGGGATTAGGGACTAAGTCGCCGTTGCGATTGCGGCTGAGAATCGAGGCGAGGTCGAAGCGGAAGCCGTCGACATGGTAGTTGTGAACCCAATGACGCAGGCAATGAAAGATCATCTCGCGGACGATCGGATGATTGCCGTTCACGGTGTTGCCGCAACCGGAGTAGTTCTTATAGTGCTCGCCGTTGCCGGCCAGCATGTAGTAGACGCTGTTCTCCAAGCCCTTGAAGCTCAACGTCGGGCCGTGTTCGTTGCCTTCGCACGTGTGGTTGAAGACGACGTCGAGAATGATTTCGATGCCGTTGCGATGCAGCTCGCGCACCATTTCCTTAAACTCGCGGCACTGACCGCCGGGCTCTTTCGAGGCGGCGTAGCCCCGATGCGGCGCGAAGAAGGCCATCGGGTCGTAGCCCCAATAGTTCACGCGCTTCAGCGTTTCGCCCATCCAGCCTTCGGTGGGAAAATCGTGAACCGGCATCAGCTCGACGGCCGTAACGCCGAGCGACTTCAAGTACGGAATCTTTTCGACGATGCCGCGATAGGTGCCGGGGAATTTCACGCCGCTCGACTTCGACGCCGTGAAGCCCTTCACGTGCATTTCATAGATCACGCTCTCGGAAAGGTTCCGCTTCACATGGCGGTCTCCTTGCCAGTCGAACGTATCATCGACGACGACGCATTTCGGCGGACGAATAATGCCGTCGGTCGAGAGCAGAAATTTGCCGGCGAGCGCTTTGGCCCACGGATCGATCAAGCGCGCCTTGCCGTTGAAGCGATGCCCTTGCTGCGGCGCAAACGGACCATCGGCTTGGAAGTGATAGAGCTGCCCGGCACCGATTCCCGGCACGTAGACGCTCCACACATCGCCCCACCGGTCGAGCTCCGGATTCAGATGGATGATGTCCGTCGGCTCGCGGTCTTCGACCCGATCGTAGAGCAGCACGCGCATCGCGGTCGCCGCCTTGCTGACGACGACGAACTGAATTCCGTCCTCTTTAAGAATGGCACCGTAAGGTAAGCCAAGCGAGAACTGCAGCGGAGGATGGGCATGCGTCATGGGACGCGTTTCTGCAAAGCTAACGAGGGAACTAGAGCTCAATAACATACCATCAGTCCGGGGCTTCGTCGGGGGGCCATGCATGTCCGACATCGGCTGCGGCGAATCGTCGGAACGTAGCGATGGGGCGGAATCTGCCGATCGCCCCGACTCCGCATCCGATTTCAGCCGCAGCCGGCGACGAAAATACCCGGCCATTGGATCGTCCTTTCCGTGAACAAAGTTTGAGCCCATCCCCCGAGCCCGTCGCATCCGCGAAGTTATCCCTAATCGGAACCGGCAAGGGAAAACTATTTGGAAAGCACCGGCCGGCGACTCACGGCTCTTTCTCCGCACACAGCGAAGGAAGTTCGACGAACGCTTCAACATACGGATGGTCAGGCCTAATAACCATTACAACCGTCGTGCGGAGCGGTGCAATTTTCGGAGCAACACTTGAATTCCGATCGGACGCAAGTAGCGTGAAATAGACACGCCGACGGTTCGACTCTTAGCCCTCTGAATCAATACCCGAATGGCCTCGTCTATGGAGTCGAATTGCCCGACACTCAATGGGCCGACGATTGACGGCCCCGCGATCGAACGGGCGTCGGTCGCCCGCGCATCGCTCGAGGCCGCCGCGAGCGATTGGCCGACGACGCGCCGCTTCGTCTGGGCCTGCCTGCTCGTATTGTCGTGCTTCGCCTATGGTCCAGGCTTTTATCGCGGCTTGGTCGAGCCGGGCAAAAACTTCGCCGACTTCTTCCAAGAATGGGCCTCGGCCCGCAACTACTTCACCGGCCGACCGATCTACACTCCGCAGCGCGAGGCGGCTCAACTTTATTTGAAGGTCACTCCGAGTCGCGAGGAGTTCTTCGTCGAGATCAACGGCCATCCTCCCTCGGCGGTTCTGCTCGCTCTGCCGTTCGGAGTCTTGACCTACGGCTTCGGATTTCTGCTGTGGAATTGGCTGTCGGTCGCGGCGTTGGGCACCAGCGCTTGGCTGATCCTGAGAGAAACCGGAATCCGCTTCAGCCGTTGGGCTTGGCTGCCCGCGCTCACGCTGGCGACCGGCAACCCGGTGTTGCAGCATTTAGGATGCGGTCAGCTGGGCGCTTTTCTGTTGCTACTGATCACGGCGACTTGGATCGCCGATCGACGCGGATACGTTGCCTTGGCCGGCGCGATACTTGCCGTCGCGACCGCCGTGAAGCTTTTTCCCGGCTTTCTGTTTCTCTACTTCGTGCTCAAGGGGAAGTGGCGCGCGGTGTTCGTCGGCGCCTTCGTCTTCGTCCTGACGATCGCACTCACGGCAGTCGTGCTCGGGCCTCAGGCGTTCGAGAGCTACATCACGAAATCGCTCCCCGAAGTGAGTACTTATCGGGCCAGTTGGGCCAACACCTCGCTCGACGGCTTCTGCCTCCGGCTCTTTAGTGCCGACTCGAAATACGCGGTCCCTCTCGTCCGTAGCGTGTGGTTGCCGCGCGTCGCTTACTTGCTCGCCGTCGCGATCTTGATCGGAGTCGTGGCGTTCGTCACGCGTCGAAGTCGCACGCGCGAGACCGAAGACATGGCCTTCGGTCTCCATCTGATTGCGCTGGTGCTGGTGTCGCCGATCTGTTGGGACCACTACTTCGTGCTCCTCATGCAACCGATCCTGCTCATCGCTTACCGCCTCGGTCGGCCAAGCCCGCTGCGCGGCATGTTCCGACTTTCGCTGGCCGTCTTGTGGCTCAATCCGCTGTTCCTGTGGACGATCGTGATGGGCGCGAACTCTCGCAACATCTTCAACCTGACCGCCTCGCTCGGCCAGAACATCACGATCGTCTCGCTGCCGGTTTACGCGGCGTGCGCGCTGTTCCTTGTGGCAGCCGTCGTCACGGAAACGGCGAGCGACGAACCGGAATATGCCACCGCGCCCATCGCAGCCTAGCCGGCGCAAGATCGCCCAAGCGTCTTACTTTCGCCCCAACATCCGATCGAGCGAATCGCTCGTCTGATGCACCAGCGCTTCCGGCCAATGTTGATAAGGGTGGAAATATTCAAACGTCAAATAACTCTTATAGTTGGTCGCTGCGAAGGCTTCGAGCACCGCGGGCCAGTTCGTCGTGCCGTCGAGCAGCGGACGGAATGATTCCAGCGAGTGGTCGGTTCCTTTGGTCGTGAACTCTTTGAGATGCACGTTCTTGATGCGCGGGCCGAGCATCTCGATCCAGTGCTCCGGATATTGATAGAGCATGATGTTGCCGGTATCGAAATGCACCTTCACTTGCTCGCTCGAAAAGGAATCGACGAACGTGATCATCTCGCTCGGCGTCATGAGGTAGCCGTTGAAAAAGATGTTTTCGATATTGAGCGACACGCCGAGTTTCTCGGCCTGCGGCAAGAGCTTGCCGATCGCTTCGCGGGCCCGACGGTCGCACACCTTCGGCGTGATCGGCGGATAATCATCGCGCCACGGAATCGTTACGGCACCCGGCACGACGAGTAGATTGTCGGTGCCGAGATCGTGGGCGCATTGCGTCATCAGGCTCGCAAGCTCGGCCGCCCGCGTGCGCTTCGCCGGGTCTTCGGCCGTGAGCGGATAGGGCCAGAAGAGAAACGAGCAGAGTCCGCTCACGGCGAGCCCGAGCGAGTCGCAGAGCTTGCGGATTTCGGTATAGCGCGCCGTGTTGCTCTTCGGCGATAGGTCGTTGTCGAGATCGTAGTTGAGCTCGATGCCGTCGAAGCCCGCCTCTTTCGCGAGCCGTAGGCATTGCTCGAGCGTCATCTTCTGAGGATACGGGAAAGCCCAGAGGTTGATCGACTTCTTCATGGCATAACGTTTCGACTCTTTGCCGACGATGGAAGCGCCGCTTGCTCCGCCGACTCCATCGGCAGCGGAACCGGTCGTGCCGACGGCAGCCGCCGACATGCCGAATGCCGCGGCTCCGAGCGTGGCGGCGAAGAGCGAACGTCGAGACAAAGCGGATTCGTCGGCGGAAGGATCGTGCGACATGCGAGAGCCCTACAGCGGAGAGAGTGGGAATGCTGGCAGTGAAGTATCCATCGCCGAGCGGTGCGAGTCTATGCGCAGTGCCGGCGATGCTGCGAGAAAGCCCTTGCCGCCGCGCCGGAGCAGCGGTACTCTCCCGCGAGTTTTTCTCGGCCGGCGCCGGAAACTCGCGGCGAAAACGAGTCGGAAACCGACATGCCTCGAACCCTTTCACTACTCGGCTGCTTCGCGCTCGGCGTATCGCTCTGCGCAGCGTCGGGTTGTAGACAAGGCCCTTATCACCTCGGCTCGGCATCGCAATACCGTGCTGCGCCGGAATTGATCGCGATGACGCAGCCGCAAATCGAGCGTGGGCAACCGCGTCGTATTCTCGACGGCATCGGTTGGGTCGTCGGCATTCCCGGCAAGCTGACGCTTTGGGACCGCCGCGTCGACAACCATCGGGTCTCCGCCGCGACCGAAGAAACGATCGGCGCCTACTTGGCCGCCAACGAGCTCACGGCCGTGAAAGTGCGGCTCAATCAATACGCCCCGCGCGACGAATGGCGACGGCTGCGCAGCAACAAAGCGGTCGCATGGGGTTGGCGCTATTCGTTCGGCACGTTCGCTTGGCTCGGCGACACGATCTTTCCCGGCCGAGTTTGGGGAGGCGACAACTACAACCCTTACACCAACACGGTGAACATCTACAGCGATGTCCCCTCGCTCGCGCTCCACGAAGGTGGTCACGCCAAAGACTTCGCACGCCGCAAATATCCGGGCACCTACGCCGCGATCTACGCACTCGTTCCGGTCGCGCCGTTGTGGCACGAAGGGATCGCCACGCGCGACGCGCTCAACTACGTCCACGATCACGGCACGCTCGCGGAAGAGCGCGAAGCCTACGTGATGCTCTATCCCGCTTACGGCACTTATCTGGGGAACAGCATCGGCGGATTCATTCCCGGCTACGGCACCGCAGCCTACGGAATCGCGCTCGTCGGCGGACACATCGCCGGACGAGCTAAGGCTTCGCGCATTCAAGCCGACGACAAACCGAACGCGACTCACTTCGCCGACGCACCGACGGAGCCTGCGTATCACACCGATCTCGTGCCGCCGGGCAACTATCGCCGCAGCGCCGAGGTCGGCAAAGCCGACGAAGGTCTGCTCCCCAGTACGCAAGAACCGGCCGACCTCTCGCCGCCGCTCTTCTTGCCCGAGCCTGCCGGCGCGCCCCAGGTCGAATGAGCGCTGCGCGTGCCGCGTCTCGTAAGCGATGGTCTTACGCTACGAAAAAAGCGGTGCGAACCTTTTGAGTTCGCACCGCTCTGAGCGTTCACGTTCGCGACCACTCACGCGAAGCGCCTACGACCTGTTGGGTCGTGGTCCGCTTCGTCGAAGAGAGTGATCGAGAGCGACTATTCGACCGGCAACTTGCCGGCCTTCAAAGCTTCGTCCCACTTCGGATTATCTTTGGCTACCTTCTCGAGCGCAGCCTTCACCTTAGCGAGATCTTTTTCGTTCTTCTCACCGATCGCACCACCGACGGCAGCGCCGTATTCGTTGCGCATCTTCTTGTCGGTCCCGGCGTGGCAGATACCACACTTGGCCGTGGCAGCGGCGGTGACGGACGGATAGGTTTCCTTAAAAACGTCGACGAACTTCGGGCGAGCTTGGGCCGAGTCGAGCGTGAGGCACATTGCCAAAGCTCCTACGACCAACGTCAAAACACGCTTCTTCATCAGCGATCTCCCAGTGTGTGGTCTATAGATGGTCTTGCGGCCGGTCGACCCCTCGGCAACCGTCCGCATGTTTTCCACAGCCGTTTTCCGCATGCATCCAGCATCGATCACGACTGCTTGATTAGTAGAATCGGTGCAAATACCCATGTCAAGCTAGAGGAACCCGGTGAATTGCGAAGCAAATATAAGCCGTCGCTTGCGCCAGTTTTTCCATTCAGAACGACATCGCACGACCGACTCCCTTCCTCCAAACATACGTCCATTATCGACTGCAAGTTCGACCATCGCGAGACGTTCCCGCGCGAGACTCTGTCTCAAATGCGGGTCTCAAATGTGGTGCTTTAACACATCCGATACGCCGTAACCGCTGCTTTAGCAACCCGTGGGCTTTTGTTACGATGCCGAGCGACCTGCCCTGCCCGACGTCGGCGACGACGCTTGCTCTTTGACGAAAGATTTTTCCATGGTTAGAACGCTGAGCACCATGCTGCCGCTCGGGACCGTCGCTCCCGACTTCTCCCTGCCCGACGTCGACGGCAAGCCGGTTTCTCTCGCCGATTTCCGCGGCTCGCCGGCCTTGTTGGTGATGTTCATCTGCAACCATTGCCCGTTCGTGAAGCACGTAGCGGCGGAACTGGCGAAGCTCGCGCGCGATTATCAAGCGAAAGGGGTCGCGATCGTCGGCATCAGCTCCAACGATATCGAAGCCCATCCGGCCGATTCGCCGGCGAAGATGAAGGAAGAGGCGGAGTTTCGCGGCTACACGTTCCCCTACCTTTTCGACGCTACGCAACAAGTCGCCCACGCCTACCATGCGGCCTGCACTCCCGATTTCTTTCTCTTCGACTCCGAACAAAAACTCGCCTACCGCGGCCAACTCGACGCGAGCCGCCCAGGGAGCGACATTCCCGTAACGGGCACCGATCTCCGCGCAGCCCTCGATGCCTTGCTCGCCGGCGAATTCGTGACTACGGAACAGCGCGCCAGCCTCGGCTGCAATATCAAATGGAAACCCGGCAACGAACCGGACTACTTTAGTAACCCCAAGTAGCAACCGCAAAGTAGCAGGCACGTTCCACGTGCCGTCAGCCACGTGCGCCATCGAAGCAGACTGCAACATCGCGACGCACGCAGCCTTCGTTCACACGCAGCTCCGTTCAATAGCCCCGGATGCATATCCGGGGCCGCACCGCAACGATCGTTCGCTATCAACTGTGGCGGACGGCACGTGGAACGTGCCTGCTACTTAAATAAAGCACGGCCGTGATCGCGAGTTGTTGCGACTTGAAAAAAGTTCGTGCGTCGTCGCCCGAGCGGGCTTGGGCTTCTTGTCAAACATTCTCTGCGCAGAGCATTCCGCCCGAACCGGCTTTCTTCGCAAAGAAAGGCTGGCTCGCGCGACGACGCACCGGACGACACCCAAGTTCAGCGAAGCGTTCTCTGCGACGTTGCAACCTAGCATTGACCGTCGTGGAAGTTTCGACCCTCGGCTTACAGTCGTCGTACGTCTCGCCTGAACGGACGACGACCGAGGATCGCGAGGCATGCGTGTTTGCCGAAGCAAACCCGTACACACCGCAGGCCGGAAGAAGACATCGAACGATTTGCTTTCTCG
>JAIOPP010000060.1 GCA_021413845.1 Planctomycetia bacterium
CGTCAAGATTCTCGATATGGGCCTGGCCCGTTTCGAAGACGGCGGCGACGGCCTCACGGCGACCGAGCAAGTGATGGGGACGGTCGATTACATGAGCCCCGAGCAAGCGTCGGACACGAAGCACGCCGACGCGCGGGCCGACATCTATTCGCTCGGCTGCACGCTCTGGTACCTGCTCACGGCGAAGAAGCTGTACGACGCCGACTCGATGATCTCGCGCTTGATGAAACATCGCGACGCGCCGCTGCCGTCGCTCCTGAAGGAGCGCGACGATGCGCCGTGGCCGCTCGAGCAAGCGCTGCACAAGATGCTCGCCAAGCGCCCGCAAGACCGGACGCAAACGATGCCCGACGTGATCGCGGCGCTCGCCCCCTACGGCGGCGAAGCACCCTCCGGCAGCGGCTCCTCGAGCGGCCTCGGCTCCGGCACCGGACACAACGCCGACATGGCCTCGTTCATGCAATCGATGGGAACGAGCGGCACTAACACATCAGCCGTTTCGGCCTCGCAGGCGAAGTCGGCGACGAAGGGAGAAGTCGAAGCCACCGAGCAGTTCAGCGCACACGACGCCGGTACAGCTCCGAAAGGCGAAGCCCTCAACAAGGGAGCATCGAATAGTTCGACACGCTTGTCGAAGAACCAAGCGAAAGGTTCCGGTCAACGCTTGAAACTAATCGTCGCCGGCACGCTCGGCGGCATGCTGCTCCTGGCAGGCATCGTCATCAAAATGCGCGACAACGGCGGAGCGGCCGTCGCAGTCGTTCCGCAAACACTTCTCCCTGCGGGACCTGTATCAACGCTTCTCCCTCCGGGAGAAGGTGGCCGAAGGCCGGATGAGGGGCGCACCGTCTCAGGGCTCACAGTGGCACAATCGCTCGATTCGCCCGACTACGAATGGTCAGAACCGGAAAACCTCGGGCCGACGATCAACGGCCCGACGGACGAGAGGGCGATGTCGCTCACCGCCGATCAATTGCGTATTTACTACGACAGCCCCAGCGGACGCAGCGAGGCGACCCGTTCGTCGTCGGCGGTTCCGTTTAATAAGCCGAGCAAATCCAGCGGCCTCGGCGAGTCGTTCCTCAGCGGCGACGGACTTTCGATGGTCGGCATTACGGCGGACGGCTCCAATAAATATTGCCTCAAGGAACTTCATCGCGCGACGCTCGACGCGAAGTGGCAATGGGACAACCCACGCAATCTCTGTGCGCCGGCCGAAACTCCGGAACACGAGCGTCACGTGACGATGTCGGCCGACGGCCTCACCTTGATTTTTACGGTCTACAATCCCGCGACCGGACACGACGTTTGGATCAGCCGTCGAACGTCGCGAGACGGTTCGTTCGGTCTTGCGGAGAAGCTCGGCCCGTTCGTTAACACCCAGGGTGGGACGGAATCCGTCGGCATACTGCTCGGCGATAATCAGACCATCGTGTTTCGCCGCAGCGGTGTGTGGCACTTCACCTTCACTAGCTCGGCAGGAACAAAATCGTCGTTGGCGCTGCGCTCGAATCCCTTTTCGAACGATGATGTTTGGTTCGCTCCCGATGGGCGCACGGCCTACTTCGCCGCCGATCGCGCCGGCGGCTTCGGTGGTCTCGACATTTGGGTCACGCGCCTTGTGCCGAAGGGCTCGGCCAAACCGAAGACCGCGCCCTCCGCCGACCAAGGCAAAGTCGTGTTTCTCGACGACTTGCCGGAGAAGTCGTGGAGCGGTTACGGATCGCTCGGTAAACACGGCAAACAACTCAACAATGCCCAGATCACCTGGCAAGGGTCCAAAGTCGAGCATTCGCTTTTTACCGCTACGATCGCGCCGCTCAATCTGGCCCATGTCGAATACGAAATCTTCGGCCGCTACGACATGCTTCGGGCCGAAACGTTTTTATTGCGTGTGCCTGTGGGCGGCCCACAGACGTTTCGTGTTCTCGGCGACGGGAAGGTGCTGTGGACTTCCGCCCCTCAATCCGAACCGTTCAACGTGGCCGAAGCAGCCGTGAACGTCCGGAATGTTCAATTACTCCGCCTAGAAGTTTCGGGCGTGCCGAGTTATTCGAACCCCTTGTGGCTAAATGCTCGCTTAATTGCCGCCCCGTAAACGCATCCGTGATCATCTCGGGATTCGCCGCAGAGCCGGCTTACTACTTCACCCTTTCGAGCATGATCAGCGTGTGGCCGTTTTCCAAGGTCGAGCGGAAGTCGGTCGGGCGAGGCTTCCCCGGCTCGGCGTAGTTGCGTTCCAGCTTGCCGTCGACCATGCGATAGACGGCCTTCACGCCGCCGGCGTACTGCTGCTTCGAGTTGGGGTTATCGCCGGTGTATTCGATGTCGAGCGTGAACGGCCGAAGCGTTTCGTCGCGGGTCCATTTGAATTCGTTTAAGACCGCGCCACCGCTCATATAGAGGCACTTGTTCCCCTTGATCCGATAGACGACGTGCGCCATGGCGTTCGGATCGGTTTGGTTGCCGCGGGCTTGCAAGCTCACGATCCGCCAGTCGCCGTCGAGGTTCTCCATGCCGAGATCATGCACGCGCTTCGGCAGCAACAAGCACGGAACCACGGCCGCTAGGAACGGAACGATGAACAGCTTAGACAACAACATACGGGGTTTCCTTCTTAGATCAGGGCACCGGCCCTAACATAGCGTAGCGCTCCGCTCCTTCGCAAAGACATTCCCGCGCGACGCCGCCTGTCGACGCCGCGCGGGCGTTTTCTCGGCCGTAAACGAGACCGGCTCGATGTCGCCGTAATCGACATCGAGCCGGTGAGCTATTCGGAAAGTTCAAGCGTTTAGAAACGCAACGACGCCCCGGCATAAGCCGAAACCGGTGCTACCCCGTAGCCGTAAAGCTCTTCGTAGTTCTCGTTGAAAAGATTGTCGATCCGCCCGATGACTTGCAAGCTTTGCGAAACGTCGTACGACAGCGCCGTATTGACGACCACGTAGTCGGCCAGGCGAACGCGAATATCAGGGCCGAAGTTAACCTCGTCGAAGATCGCATCGTCGCGAGCCCCGACATAAATCCCGTTGACGTTCCAGTTCGCTCGGCCGTTCCAGAACTTGCGATTGTAGGTCACACCGAACTTATTGCGCGGCCGACGAAGCAACTGAGCGCCGGTGCCGATCGGCGGCGGAATCGCAGTGCTAGGAGCAAGCGTATCGGTATAGGTATACGAAGTCGTGAGTGTGGAAACGTCGCTCAAGACGAAGAGGGTCGAGAATTCTACGCCCGATGATCGGAATTGAGTGACGTTGTAGTACTGATAGGTGTTCAGGCTGAAGTCGATGTAATTGTTGAAATCGTTCCGGAAGTAAGTCACGTTCGGCACCAATTGCCCGTCGAACATCGGTTGCTCGATGCCGACATCCCAACCCTTACTGGTCTCCGGAACCAGAGCCGGATTCCCGAAACCGCCGGGAGCGAACCGCTGATAAATCGTCGGGGCACGAAAGCCGGTGCCGAGCGTGCCGTGGATGCCGGTGTTGGTGCCGGGCACACGATACAAAGAAGTGCAGCGATAAGTATCGTGCGCTCCATAGACGTTGTAGTGGTCGCTGCGCACGCCGACGGTCGTATACCAGTTCTCGTTCAATCGCAGTTGGTTCTCGCCGAACACCGCCCCGTCGTCGAGCGAGGTCTTGGGAAAGGAAGCGACGTAAGGTCCGGACGAGAAAAGAGCATCGGTACTATTAGAACCGGTTTCCGATTGATATGCCGCGCCGACCGTCACGCTGTTTCCTAAGCGCTCGGTATCGAGCACGTGAAATGTATTGCGCCAATTCACCTGCTGAATGTTTCCACGATACAGAGCATTCGTATAATAAGGTTCCGGTGCGTTCGGAAACACGCGATTTCCTCGTTTGATATCGCTCACATAATACGAAAGCTGTTGCTCGTACCAGCCCGCTTCGCTCGTGGTCTTAAGGCGAACTCCCGCGACCGCTTGCTGGATCGTGTTCGAGTCGTTCGGATCGTCTTTGAACGCTCCACCCCCTTTGTCGGTATCGACGTTCCCTTGGTTGTAGCGAAACGTGAAGTCGAGGTTCACGTTCTCGCTGGGTTGCCAACCGGTGCGGGTCGACAGCGTGCCGAGTTGAAAGCCGTCCTTCTCGACGTTGCCGGGCAACCGACTACTCGCGGCCGAGAAGCCGTTGGTGTCGAAGTACGAACCGGCGACGGAATAGTAAATCGGTCCGCTCGAGCCGCCGGCGTTCGCCGCCGAGTTCATCGTCGAAAAGCTCCCCCCCAACACGCTGACTTTCCCGTTCGCCGCTCCCTGCCCCTTCTTCGTGATAATGCTGATGACGCCGCCGAGCGCGTCGCTTCCATAGAGCACGCTCTGCGGTCCGCGCAAGACTTCGATCCGCTCGATGTTGTCGACCGAGAGATTCGCAAAGTCGTAACCGCCCCCTGGGGAGATCGTATCGTTCGCCGGCACGCCGTCGATGAGCACCTTCGTCTCTTGGCTCGCGGCACCTCGAATAAACACGCTCGTTATGCCGCCGGGAGTACCGGCGCGCACGACATCGAGCCCCGGCACGCCGCGCAACACTTCCGCGACGTTGACTTGCCCCTTCTGTTGGATTTGCTCGGCGGTGATTACCGTGACCGAGCTACCTGTAGTAGCGAGTGTGGTCGGCGTCAGGTTCGGTGTCGTTAAGACGGTATTGCTCGGCGTGGCCGACCCTTGCGAACCGACGCCGGGTGCCAGCGCACCTTCGACGATCGTGCCGGGCCCTTCCGGAAACGTCCGTTGCGATGGGCCGGTCGCTGCGTTCGAGTCGAGCGGTTGGGCCCGAGCCGTCGGCGAGGCGACCGCGAGAGCGGCGACGAGGCCGGCGACTCGGATCGCCGGCAGCGAGTCGCTGAGAAATTTGGCTAGACCGTAGGACATGCAATTGCTCCTTTCTTCCATCGAGGAAGAAGCAAGGGGAGAGCTTGCGCAGACCAGATATCCTGGCTTCGGGTCGTCCTTCGGCAGCCCTTCCCGACGTTCCGAAGAACGTCAGTGGTATTGCGGCCGTCGTCACCGTCACAGTCGCGGGGCGGCGGGAGATTCGGCCCGGCACGAGCGGTCGTCGCGAGTCGACGATCCAAGTCGCAGGCCTACACTCCGCTTCCCTGAAATCCGGCAAGCAGATCAGTTTTTACAAACACGTAATAACCGCTTCGACATGTTCCGCGCATGCGCATGAATACGATTTCAACGATTATGCTCGGCCGTAACTCACAGGCGCTACAACCGTTAGGCCCGATATCTACGGCACCGAACAACCCCTACGATCGTTACTGTTTACGGCCCCGACCGGCACAACCGATCGATTGCACCGATTGCGCCGCCTAGATGATGCCATCGAGACAAGCCGTTCAGAGAAGCAGCCAACGCGCGAACGTCGCCGCTTGGCCGACCGGTATGCCGGCTGTGTCTTGAAGGTTCCAGATGATCGCGCGCTCGATCAGAAACCTCTGGCCGGTGCGCGAGATGCGGATGCCGCGGTAATCGTCCACGAACCCTTGCTCGGCGGTGCGCGCCAGCAGTCGGGCCCGCTCTTCCCGTTCCAGCGGTTCGGCAGTCAAGCGACTCGGCATCTGCGTGAGCGCAGCGAAATCGGTCTCCCACAGCGTCAACGCCGTAAGATTGCCGTAGTTGAGAATCGGGTCCGGCTCCGTCCCATGCGACACGACGACGCATGGAGTATGAAACAACCGCTCGGCTTCGTCCAGCGCGTCGCCGCTCCGCTCGATGAGTTCGCTTCCTAGCAGCCGGCGGTAACTCTCAAGCAACACCTGAGCGTGCGCAACCAGCGACGGTTGCTTCCAAACCAGTCCCGAATTTGCTTCGTGGTCGGCGGCAGGCATAGATGTCGATTGTGCCTCGCGATCGATCATCTTCCCAGGGGGACGCGCGCTCTTTTCTCGTCGCGAGCCGGGGCCGTTTGCCGAACGCCGACCCTCCGGTTAAGATCGCCCCCATGCATGCGTCGTCTCATTCGCCGGGCCGCCTGATCGTCGTCGAGGGAATCGACGGGGCGGGCAAGTCGACCCAAGTCCGACGCCTTGCCGAAGCCCTCCGGCAAGCCGGAAAAAGCGTCGTCGCTTCGCGCGAGCCGACCGACGGCCCTTGGGGACGCAAGCTCCGTGCCTCGGCCGAATCGCAACGGATGAGCCTCGCCGATGAGTTGCATGCGTTTATCGAAGATCGCAAAGAGCATGTCGCGCAAGTTATCCGACCTGCCTTAGAGCAGGGGACCGTCGTGCTGCTCGACCGCTACTACTTTTCGACGATGGCTTATCAAGGCGCACGGGGAGCCGACGTCCAGCGTATCCGTCGCGAGAACGAAGCGATCGCTCCTCGGCCCGACTTGGTCTTGCTCGTCGACTTCGATCCGCAGATCGCGCTCACACGGATTCGCGAATCGCGCGGCGATGTGCCGAACGAGTTCGAGCAACTCGATCAACTCCGCGCGATCCGCAAAATCTTTCTCGATACCGCGCACCTCGATCCGACGTTTCGCATCATCGACGGCAGCGGCTCGCCGGATGCCGTCTTTCGGCAGCTTTGGTGTGCCGTCGACGCGTTGTTTGCGGCAGCGAGCGAGCAACCGTAAAATACGAGCGTTCCTTTCCGCACGCCGAGGACGCGCTCATGGCTTCGCTGCGCAGCACGATCGCACTGCTCCTCACGTTCTCACTTTTCGCCTGCTCGCTCCTCGCATGCTCGCAGCCGGCGCGGGCCGCCGAACCGTCGGCGCCGACCGATCCCGCGCTGCGGGCCGTCTTGTCGCAACTCTTCAACGACACTTGGGAAAAGTCGGCGGACGGAATCACGACGGCCGAGCGTTTGCATCTTCGTGCTCGTGAGTTGTCGGCGAGCGACCCGCGCGTCGACTTCGCCCTGGCTCTGGTGCAGCTTCATTATCTTCGCTTCTCGGAGGCCGAACGCACGCTTACCGTGCTGCAAACCGCTTCGCCCGACTATTGGCCCGCCGCGCAAGCGAAGATCCATCTCGCGATCTTGATGAAGAAGTATTCCGCCGCTCTTCCGGAGATCGACCGGTTCAGCGAGCGGGTCGCTGCGACCGCGATCGACTCGGGCCGTGCCGAGGCAAGACGTGAAGCGGCCGAGTTCTTAGGACGGATCTTCGGCTATCTCGAAGGCCCGGCCGCGAAAGCCGTATCGCAAGCCGCCGTGGCCGACGTGCGTGCTCGCGTCCTCACGCGGCTCGCCTCGCCCGATCGCGAGGCTTTCAGTGCCGCGTTCGGGAGCGTCAACGAGCGCTTCACGCAACTCGACGAAGAGACACGGCGCACGAAGGCCGAAAGCATCGCCGTGCAGCAGGAGCAAAAAGAACTCGATCTCAAACGACTTCAAACGGAACAAGCTTCGCTCGCCGGCGACAAAGAGTCGATCCGCAAGCAAGCGCAAGAAGCCTTCGACACGGCCCGCGCGAAAACCGCAGCGCTCGACCAGCAACTCGCGCCGCTCGATGCGGCCTTCGGTCGTCTCGTCGCGCGCTCGCAATTGATTCGCGGCGAGATCGCGCAGCTCGATAATTCGGTGGCCTCGCTCTTGACGCAAGCGCAACTTGCGAAAGACCCGCTGCTGAAAGTCTCGCTGTTGCAACAAGCCGATCTGATTTCCAATCAGATTCGCGCCGCGGATTTCGCGCTTCGGAACGTCGACGCCGAGGCGGCACAAGTCAACGCTCAGCGCGAAGCGCTGCTGCGACAACGAAGCGTAATCGTCGAGCAATATCAAGGGGATGCCAAACGTCTCGGAGTCGAAGCGGCGAAGCTCGGACGAACCGAGAAGCGCAACGTCGTGCAACAAAAAGAAGCGATCAAGCCGCCGAACGGCTTCACGCCGCAAGTGCAAACCAAGACGACCGCGGCGGCATCGATCACCAGCTACGTCGAGTTCCCCCTCGAACGCGAAAAGCTGCGACTACTCGACTCGCTCCGTTGATCACGCATATTCTGCGACCATAATTGCGAAATAGGTGCCCTTGCGGCATCCTCGCGGTCGTCAAGATATTTATTGAGTTTGGGGTATTCGCATTATTGTGAACCCTATCGTTGCTTCTTAATGTGTTCTTGCAGTCGACCGTCGGTCTCTTGCCTGCCGTTTTCATCCCCACGGCAGCGAAGACGGCACCAACGACTTAAGCGAGAAACACAATGCCGATGGAACAGATTCCTTCGCTGCATGAGTTGGCTTTCCTGACGGAAGCGGAACTCGCGTGCTTCGATATCGCGGAAGTTCATTTGCGCTGCGCCGAGGGCTTGCCAGGAACGGAAAAGCTCGACATTCCGGATTGTCTTGCGCAGCTCGACCGCTGTGCGGAACTCGTCCGCGAAGAAACGACGAAACTGCGGCCTCACTTTGAGAAGAGTCCCGAAAGGTTCGACAACTCGGAGAATGTCTTTCGAGCGATGGCTCTTTCGGAGGTTGTGAAGGACCAATTCAAGATCAAGATCGACCTCACCCTGAACGACCTCAAGCCCGAAGAAGCGTTCAAGAAGCCGGAACATTATTTCATGCACGGCCTTCTGAACGAACGGGAAGGAATGTGCCTGCCGGTTAGTGTTCTTTACGCGGCGGTCGGCCGACGGCTCGGTTATCCGCTCAAGCTCGTGCGGACCACGGAGCATATGTTCGTCCGTTGGGATGCCGCAGAGCGATTCAACGTCGAATGCGCGATTGAGGGCTACGAGAGCTTTCCGGATTCTTACTACTTGGACTGGCCGAAAAAACTGACTCCGGCCGAAGCCGGACGATTCGGCTTTTTGGCCTCCATGACCGCCACGCAAGAACTGGCTTCCTTTCTTTTTCATCGCGGAGGATGCTTGACCGTCGCCCAAAACTTGAACGACGGCATCAAGTGCATGCTTTGGGCGCATGGTTTAACGCCCGACGATCCCGCGCACATCGGCTCCGCGATGCAGCTAATGCACGGTTGGAGGATCGGCTTGAGTGCCTCGACGCCGGTCTGGTTCCCGGACGTTCAAATCCAATGGCCGACGAAACGGCGGTTCCGGAACTTACCGGTCAAGATGGAGCACGAGTTCATTCGGCTCGACATCGTGAGCAAAATCTTGAAGGAGCAGTTCGAGGGTGCCGGAGCATCCGTCGGCACCAAGTTTGCCGAGTTGCCGGATCGCATCCTCGTCCATTGCGAATAGGAGGTTTCTACGATGTTATCTCCGCTCAAAGGAAGAACGTTCGCGAGTATGGGCATCGTGCGTGGCACCGCGACCGTTGCCGATGATGCTGCCGTTGCGGTGGCCCGAGCAGCAAACAGCGCCGTAAACCCTCGCCTGATCCAGCGGCTAGATGCATTTCGAGCGTACCAAGCTCGCGGAGGAGCTAAGGACATGCTTGCATGGGTCAAATCGACCCAAAGCAATTCTGCGTACGGAACCGGCGTTCGTAGCGGCTACGTGAAATGGATCAACAGTGTTGAAAGCGTCCACGGTAATTCGACGTTATCAAGTCGTACGGCGGTCCTGTATCGTTTGGAAGATCCGTCTGGTACGCTGCTAAAGTGGGGTATCACTCAAGACATGAGCAAGCGATATAGCAACGAGTTCTTGCTTGACAAACAGATGTTTCGCGTGGCGCAAGGTTCTCGGGCAGATATGCTCCGTTTGGAGCGGCAACTGATAGAAACACAAATGATCTCGATCGGTGTCGACTATATGGGGCCTGAGCTTCGAGATTCGCAAGCGTACAAGGTGTTAAATGCCGCTCTGAACCTAACGGTCACCGAGCGCGGCGATTTCAAGCTTGGTGACGAACCATCCGTAAACGTCGTGTTTCTGGTTCCGGGTTCGCTTGGGTCCCTTGACTTCGACTTTCCGCTTGAAGGCAAGTTTTCCGCGAAAGACAAACTCCTGCGAGTCGATATTCCGGTTCCTCAAGAAATCGTGAATTCCGAGTCGATTTCCGAATTCATCATCGATTCTCTCCACAGCGCCAACGCGGTCGCCTTCGATTTCTTTAGGCGTCGCGGCAGAGAGTCGTTCGCGCTCGAGAAGGCGGAAGCGATCGTCAAGCGGATTCAAAACTCACTCGCGGCATCGGCCTAACCGGGGATTAGCGTTCGTAACGTCCGTGAATTGCGGAGAAACGACGCTCTGAGAATTCTCGCGATGGCTTGAACATCGGATCGGGAATAGCGAATTCGATAACCGCGATTTCGTAGCGGTGTTAATGCCACCAATCAATGATCTCCATACCTTCTCCGGCGGGAATGACATTAATCGTGAGGCCGACCCAGTTAGGAGGCTCTTATGGGCTCGTCTTCCCCTAAAGATCATCCGGCATTTGGTTTTACCGATTTGCACGGATTCAAAGACTTCGTATCGATGGTGACCGTATGCGCACCCGATTTATTCATGCCGTACGATTGGCTCGGTCCGGATGAGCAACTGAACTTGGGCCTCGCTTTTGACGGTCTACGATACGGCTTGTATCTCGCCTCGCAAGAGAAAGGAGAATCCATGCTCCTTTCTCAAAGCCGATCGCTAGTTGAAGAGGCGTTTACGCTATATCAGGCGGGCCAAGACCATGCGGGGCAACTCAAGCTCGAAGAAGTGGAAAAGCTCATTGCCAAGCTCCCCTCAAGGTAACACCATGTGCATAACGGGGCGGAACTTCCGACGGCGCGACTTGCACTAGCATTTTGAGCGGTTCGCAGCAGTCGGTGCGAAGGACATGTCTCCCTGCGGAAGCCTATGTAGCAACTCATGCTCCCGGCACGTGCCGACAAACATCGTGCAGCAGGTCGAGCATCGTTTCCGTTTCCTCCGCCGTTACGCACAGCGCCGGACAAATGCGCAGCGCCGTCTTGCCGCAGCCGAGCAGCAGCAGGCCGCGCTTGAATGCGCTCTGAATGATCTCATGCCGTCGTGTCGCCGGCGATCCTTCCGCAGCCGTGACGTCGATCGCCTGCATCAGCCCGATGCCGCGAGGGGCTGCTAAGCCGGTCGCCGGATCGGCGGCCAGCCGGCGCAAGCCGACGGCGAGTTGCTCTCCTCGTTCGGCCGCGTTTTGCATAAATGAGCCCTCGACCAAGTCGAGCGTGGCGAGAGCCGCGCGGCAACTGATCGGATTGCCGCCGAACGTCGAAGCATGGCTTCCCGGCGGCCAATTCATGATCTCGGCCTTCGTCACGATCGCCCCCAGCGGCATCCCGCTCGCAATCCCTTTCGCAATGCAAACGATATCCGGCACGACGCCGAAATGCTCGACCGCAAACATCCGGCCCGTCCGCCCGATGCCTGACTGCACCTCATCCACGACCAATAGAATGCCGTGCCGATCGCAAACTTCTCGCAACATCGGCAAGAACCGCGCCGACGGCACGCGATAGCCCCCTTCCCCTTGAATCGGCTCGACGAAGATCGCGGCGACTTCATCCGCCGGACAGACCGTCGCGAATTGTTCTTCGATTTCCGCTCGTTCGCAATCGAAATGGATGTGATGAACGGCACCGAGCAGCGGGCCGAAGCCATGTCGATGGATCGCCTTCGAAGCTCCGAGCGACATCGCGCCGTAGGTCCGACCGTGAAACGCTCCGTAGCAAGAGATGACCCGCTGCCGACCTGTGCGATGTCGCGCAAGCTTGAGCGCCGCTTCGATCGCCTCGGCACCGCTGTTGCAAAAGAAGACGCGCTTCGCCCCTTCGCCGGGAGCGAGCGCCGCCAAACGCTCGGCGAGCTCGATCTCGGGGGCATAATAGAAATCGGTCCCCGACATATGCACCAGCTTCGACGCCTGATCGGCGATCGCCGCCACGACATCGGGATGCGCATGGCCGGTCGCCGTGACGGCGATCCCGGCGGTGAAATCGAGAAACAGATTTCCGTCGACGTCTTCGATCGTGCAGCCGTGCCCGCGCGCGGCGACCAACGGATAGGCCCGCGTATACGACTGCGAAATCACCTGGTCGTCGCGCTCGATCCAAGCCCAAGCCTTCGGGCCCGGCGGCGGCACGACGATGTGCGGAGCTTTCAAGATGGCGCTGGTATGCATGGTTAGTGCCTCGCTTTCGTGTCGGTCGGCGCCGGCGAAGTTGCGTTCGTTGCGGAGCCGGCGCTCATTCCTTGCGCCATCGTGATGCCCAATTCGTGATTCACCGTGAACGAGGTCTTATGCGTGACCGAATCGATGAGCCCCGCAGCCGAGGGCTGACCGTTGCCGCTGCGCTTCACGCCGCCGAACGGCAGATGCACCTCGGCGCCGATGCACGGCAGGTTGACGTAGCCCATGCCGTAGTCGCACTCATCACGGAATAGTCGCCACCGGCGATAGTCTTCCGTGACGACGGCCATCGACAATCCGTAACGAGTATCGTTGTAGATGTGAATCGCTTCGGCGTCGTCGTCGAACGGAATGACCGCCAGATGCGGGCCGAAAACCTCTTCCCGGATCGTGCGGACCGTCGGTCCATAGGCTTGGCGATAGATAAACGGCCCGACGAAGTTGCCCCCTTCTTCGGCCTCGGCGACCCGGCTGCCGTCGAACAACACGACCGCTTTCTCGGCTTTCGCGAGTTCGTTGTAGCGCAGCACTTTTTCCGCCGCGGCTCGATTGATCAGCGGACCGGCGAACGCGCCGGCCGTAAACGGATCGGCGAACTTCAACTGCGCGGCCCGCTCGCAAAGCTCGCGCTCGAACCGCTCGAGCAACTTGCGATGCACCAGCACGCGCCCTGCCGAAACGCAGCGCTGCCCGGTCGTCTTAAACGCGCTGAGCAGTGCGGCAGGCACGGCCAGATCGAGCCGCGCGTCTTCACACACGATCACGGCGCTCTTCGAGCCCATCTCGCAAGCGCAGGTCTTATGGTCGCTCTCGGCCGCGAGCTTGCGAATGTGCGAGCCGACGTCGTAGCTGCCGGTGAAGCAGACGACGTCTACGTCATCGTGCCGGGCCAGCGCATCGCCGACCTCTTCGCCGAGCCCCTGCACGAGGTTGATCGTGCCGGCCGGAAAGCCGGCCTCTTCGCAGAGCGCCGTAAGTCGCTCGCCGATCTCGGGCGTCTCTTCCGACGGCTTGAAGACGGTCGTGTTCCCTTCCAACAAACTCGGCGCGAGCATCCACAGCGGAACGGCGAACGGAAAGTTCCACGGCGTAATCACCGCGACGACCCCGCGCGGTTTGCGACGCACGTACAGATCCTTCCCCGTGATCTCCGAAGCGACGCAATCGCCGATCGCCTGCCGGGCCGTGCCGCAAACGTATTGCACCATATGCAAACCTTCGACGACCTCGGCGCGCGCCTCATCGAGAATCTTGCCGCTCTCGCGGGCCAACGTTTTCGCGAGCGATTCGCGATCGCGGGCGATCAGCGTCGCCAAGCGATCGAACATTTCTCCGCGCTTGATACGGCTCGTGCGCCGCCAAGCGGGGAACGCGCGCCGGGCCGCCGCGACCGCAGCGGCGGCGTCTTCGCGAGTGCCGCGCGGGAAGTGCCCGAGCACTTCCTCCTTGCGCGCCGGATTGCGATTCTCCAGCATCGCATTTCCGTTCGACCAACGGCCATCGACGAACATGCGACCGGTCCAAAGCCCGGCTGCTCCGACCCCTTGCGATTCTTGTTGCCGATTCATAGCTGTTCCTATCGAGAATCACGACCGAAAACCTAGCTGCCGCCGAACGGCATTGTACGGTTTCGGCAAGATCGATCTCGATAGCTCGCGCGGCATCGCCCATTCCGGCGGCAAGCGGAAGTCTGAGAAAGATTTCACAAGGCCGACGAGAAGTGTCCTGTCGGCGTCGTCATCGCTGGGGAAAACTTAACCGGCCGCAGGAACCGCCGGGAGCGACAGGCCGCGCGCCGGCGGTCGCCGATCGCCACGCAAAGCGATGAACGCTTCGACCAACATCAGGGCCGCTAGCACGAGCAAGACGATGCCGATCCACGGCACCGGATCGGTCGGCACCTGATAGCCGCCGGTCTCTTTGTTCACGAACTTCGGCCATGTCATCGCGATGAGCGCCCAACTGCTCATCACATACATAAACACGCATGGCACGCCCGTGACCAACCAGACCCAAGCTTCGCGGCGCGTGCGCCAGAGCCAGATGGTCACACCGAGCAGAGTCAGCGCAGCGAGCAATTGGTTGCTCGCGCCGAAGAGATTCCAAAACAGCTTATACAAAGGTTGCGGAACCCCTTTGGCGTCGACCGGGGGAGCTTGCAACAGGAAGTACAACGGAACTCCGGAAGTCAGGCCCGTGCCGAGCCATTTCCCTTTCGCGTCTTTCCAGCCGGTGAGCTCTTGAATGATGTAGCGCCCCAGCCGCGTGCAGACATCCAGCGTGTCATAAACGAACGTCGTAAACGCCATTAGCGCGAATGAAATGGCAAACTGCGGCGGGATGTGCAGCGTGCGAAGAAACTCCCCCATCCCTTGCGCGTAGATGACGTTCGGCGTCGAGTTCAACGTCGGCGAGCCTTGGGCCCAGATCATCACGCACGACAGCGACACGATCGCGACCATCGCCTCGAGCAACATCGCTCCGTAGCCGATCGGCCGCGCATCCGTTTCATGCTTCAGCTGCTTCGACGTGGTACCGGAAGCGATCAGCGAGTGGAAGCCCGAACATGCTCCGCAGGCGATCGTGATGAACAAGAAAGGGAACAGCGTATCGCCGCGAGCCGACATCCACCCGATGAACTGCGGATACTCGACCTTATGTCCGCCGAGCACGAGGCCGATCGCTCCGCCGCCGAGCGCAATATAGAGAAAGTAGCCCCCCAAGTGCCCGCGCGGTTGCAGCAACAACCAGACCGGCACGACCGCGGCGACGAGGCAATAGATCAGCAGCGCGACGTCCCACACATCTTGCGCCGCGGCCTTCTGCAAGCCGAATATCTGCTCGATATCGAACGGAATGTAAGGGCCGACGTAGATCGTCGCCGCGATGAGCGGGAGAAAAATCAGAGTCGCCCAGTTGAGCGAGAGCTTCGTAAATCGGAGCAGCAGGCCCATCACGATCGGCAGCACGAGATACAACAGAGAAGAGGTCGCGACCGCGCCCCCATGCACGACGACCCCGCCGCCGAGATCTTGCCGGCCGACGAACGCCGCGGTCGTGACGTCGGTAAACGCGACGATGATATAGACCAGCGCGATCCACACAAACGAGAGAAACAACAAGAACGAACGCTGGCTGATGTGCTTGCGTACCACCTCGGCGATCGAGCCGGCATTGTGGCGGATCGAAGCGGTGAGGGCCGTCATGTCGTGAACGCCGCCGATGAGGATCGAGCCGACGAGGATCCAAATCAGGGCCGGAAGCCAACCGAACGCGAGGCCCGCCGCGATCGGACCGACGATCGGCCCGGCCGCCGCGATGGCCGAGAAATGCTGGCTCATCAAGAACTTCGAGTCGATCGGTTCGTAGTCGAGCCCGTCGCGCAGTTCGACGGCCGGCGTCGGCTTCGTCGGGTCGAGCTTCAAGAGCCGAGCCAGAAGTCGCCCATAAGTGAAATAGGCGATCGACAGAATCACGGCGGACAACAGCACGATCGGCAACAGCGTCATACCAAGCACTCCGAAGTGGGGCGACCACTAGCAGAATACCTCTGCCCGGCATGCCGAACAAGCGGAGTCGGGCCGAGGCCGGCGGCGGCTCCCCACCTCACTCGGGCCGCTCCGCCGTCGGGCGGCCATCGCCTAGGTCGTTTCCTTCGAGATTGCGCCCCCAGCCGCTCCCCAGCACCAACTGCTTGAACAGGGATAGGCAAAGGGCGAGAAAGTAGATGGCCGAGGGGCGGTGATAGAAGCGACCGTTGCGCGCCGTCAACTGGCCCGACCGGCTCAGCCGCTCCAAGCGCACGCCGACGAGGTCGCGAACGCCGTATCGCCCGATGAGATCTTGCTCCGTGGTTCCCGTGTCACTGGCCGCCAGCTCCGTCAAAATGCGAACTCGCAGCGAGGCGATCGCTACGTTGACGAAGTTGATGTAGCAATAGGCGAGGCCTCCGTAGGTAAGCCAGGCCGTGCCGAGGGAGCCGATGCGATCGAGTAGGCGCACGCTCGGCGCTGCCGTAGCGATCGCCGCGAGCGCAGTACAGACCAGTCCTCCGACGAGGAACGAAACGATAAACGCGCCGAGCGTCCGCGTGCCGCGCGTGAGGTTGGCGGCGGCCATATGCACGATGCCGCAGCAGATGAGTCCTACGATGGGAGCGGCCGGCAACTCGATCTCGTTCACGATTAGCCCCCGACCTGCAGATGGTAGAGACGCCGGACCAGACGATAGAGCGAGGCGACCCCGCGTCCTTGCTCGGTAATGGTGAGGCGGTCTCCTTGCAAACGGAGATAGCCGGTATCGACGAGCGATTTCAACCTCGCGCCGATCACGAAGTCGTCGTCGAAGAGGTTCTGAATGTCTGCTTGAGACCGTCCCTTTTCGCCCGCTCGGGCCAGCGCCAGGGCGATCGTCAGCGTAGCGCTGTCGCTCTCGATCGCCGTGTAGGTGACGATGTACGCAAGCGAGAGGGCGACATGGCATAGCAGCGCCGACACCAGGCCCGACCATCCCCCGAACAGACTCGGCGACACTCCACACAGAGCGCCGGCCACCGCGGCCACGGCCGGAACGACGACGAGAAAAAGAGTTGCCAGCGCAACATAAGGACGCCGCGGCCGATGCAACCGCCACACGACGACATGCAGCGCAAACGCCGCCGAGAACAAACCGACGCCTAGTAAAAAAGTCGCCATGCGAGGCCGAGTCTCTCCGCTAATAAATGGACTTCAATGATTTCGCCGGCAACGCTCGGGCACGATGCGCGGCGCAGATTTGCAGTAGCACTTCGTTCGGATCGGTAAATGCGAACCGCAGTTCGTTGGTGGCTCGCCAGGATCGAAGGACCGTTCGTAGGGGGCGTTTCGCTGCACCCGCGATTTGCTCAAGGCGACACGGGGAGACTTGCGCGTCGTCGATCTGTAGCGCTGCGGCGACTTGGCGGATCAATTCATAGCGAGATGTTGCCGGAGGGGCGGCCGCATGAATCAGTCCGCGCATTCTATGCGCGATGGCCGCGTCGATCAGCCGAGCGACGTCGTCGACGTAGATCATGCTAAAGCATTGGTCGATCGCGGCGCGGTATTCGCAACCCGCCAGGAGTCGCGAGCAGGCTTCGTCGAGAATGCAGCCGCCGCCGACCGCCTCGGTGACGACGCGCGCTAGCCGCACCGTAAGATGGGGTCGGCCGCACGCCGTCAGAAACCTTTCGACTTCCACCTTTTGCCGGCCGTATTCATTGATCGGGCACACGGCCGATGTCTCGTCGTAGTAGCTGTGGGTCTCGGACGCGTGGGTCGTGCCGTCGAAAACATAATCGGACGACAAGAACACCGGCACGACGTCGGCGGCCAAAAGGCGCTCGAGCAGCGTGATCGTGCCGTCGACGTTTACCGCCCTCGTGGCCTGCGGAAATTGCTCGCATTCGTCGGCCTTCGTGATGCCGGCCGACACGACCCCGAACGAATACCGCGACTCCGGCAATCGCAACGAGCCGACGTCCGCCGTTCGTAAATCGAACGGCAGGAATTCGCCGTCGGCATTCGCACGGCGACTCGTGGCCGCAACCATTGCGTGCGTCTGCCGAAAACAGGCGGCGAGGCGCCGCCCGACCGTGCCCGTTGCTCCGACCACTAAGACGCGATCGTGCGGCGCATCGCGATCGAGAGTGGTTGGTTGCATCCGAGTTGCCGCGCGAACGTAAGGGAGATCGTCGTCGAAGTCCGTGTCGACTTTCGAGCCGACACGGCGACCAGTATACTGCTTTTTTCCGTCTCGATCTTCTCGCCGCTTCCGATCTCGACCTATGGACGAATTGCCCAAGTCGGAACAGGAAGCATGGTCGCGCGTGACCGATCGCTACGGCACGCGCGAGGCGACGCTCGGCGCGCGCTCGACCGCACGCTTGCGGAACGATCCCGCGAGTTTATCGATTACGCTGGCGCGCTATAAGTTCTTGGCCCGACTGGCGAGCAAGAACCGGCGCATCTTAGAACTCGGCGTCTGGGAGCCGCTCGGGAGCCGCATTCTGGCCGAGTTTGCGGCTGCGTACGTCGGCGTCGATGCTGAGGCCCCATTTGCCGAGGAAGCGAATCGGCTGTTCGAGCCGTTTGCGATGCAGTTTCGCACGGACGTGGTTCAGGAAGCTGCCGGATACGACTTGGTCGTTTGCCTCGAGTTCGCCCGCGCTCTCGCGGCCGTGGGCTCCCCGACGACTTCGCCGATCGCCCCTTTTTTCGATCTTGTATTGCGGCTGCTCGACGACGACGGAATCGTTGCGGTCGGTATCAATTACGACTCGGACGCCGGGCATTCCGACTCCGTTCGCCGCGCGATGGACGACCGTTTCGCGCAGGTCTTCGAGTTTCGGTGCTACGGAGAATCGATCACGGTCGATTGTGCGAACCAGCAGGAACATTCCCGAACCGGTTACGCGCTCTTGATCGGCATGCTCCCGCGTCGGGCAGCCGATCGCGCTCGGCGGGAACTAACCGTCGAAGTGACACGTTCGCCGGATGTAGTTCCGTCAGACGAGCCGATTCGCTTCGGGCGGCATTTGTGTCATTGGTTGCATCAGAGTCCGCGGCGGCTGTTGCATTCGATGGCCTACTATCGGTTCGGGGCAGAATTGATCGGTCCGAACCGCAAGGTGCTCGACGTCGGTTGCGGCGAGGGCTTGGGAACATGGTTGCTCGCACAGCGAAACGGCGCTGCGGTCGGCCTCGACTTCGACGCCGAGGCAATCGAAGTCGCGCAGGGCAACTTCCACGATCGACGCGTTCGCTTCGCCTGCGGCGACTTCTTCGAAACTCCCGTCGAAAAGTACGACGCGCTGGTGAACTTCGACTGTATCGAACATATCTTGCCGCAGAACGTCGACCGATTTTGGAGTCGTATCACGGAGCATCTGGCCGACGACGGGCTGGCGATCGTCGGCACCCCGAGCCTCGCTTCGGATGCCTACGCGAACCCGACGACACGCGCAGGCCATGTGAACCTGTACTCGGGCGATCGCCTGGAAGCCGAAATGTCGCAGCACTTTCGCCAGGTCTTCTTGTTCTCCGCCAACGACGAAACCATTCACACGGGCTTTCGGCAACTGGCCCACTACTATCTCGGCGTCGGAGTCGGACCGATCCGTCGGCCGACGCCCCGCGAATGACGCCCTGCGAGAACAAGCCCGCTCGACGACGGTAGACGCCTCGGCCGGCAGCCCTATAATTGCCCCTTACGAAGGGGCGTCGGAAATCGGAGCGCAAGGGCTCCGGCTTCTCGGCACATGCCGCTCACCTGGAAATTTCGATCGGGAGTATTCGTCTTGGCAGAAAAAGTCGTCATCATCGGGAGTGGGCCCGCCGGTTGGTCGGCCGCCATCTACGCAGCCCGCGCGAACCTCGAGCCGCTGCTGTACGAGGGGACGCCGCAAGCCGAGATGATCCCGCTCGGGCAGTTGGCCTATACGACGGAAGTGGAAAACTATCCCGGCTTTCCGGTCGGCAACGTGCGCGCGTTTATCGAGAGCGCCGTCGACGAGGACCGCCACTACAACTTGCCGCCCCCGCCTAAGGGCCACGAAAAGAACGGCGCGCCGCATTATGCCGTGCAGGGGGTCGAGCTCGTCGAGTTGATGAAGCAGCAAGCGATCAACTTCGGCACGCGCGTCGTCGGCGACGACATCGTCGACGTCGATTTTTCGTCGCGGCCGTATAAGCTGCATACCGGTGAGAAGACCGTCGTCGAAGCCCATGCGATCATCATCGCCACCGGGGCCCGCGCGAATTACATCGGTCTGCCGTCGGAAGAGACGTATAAGAACCGGGGCGTCAGCGCGTGTGCGGTTTGCGATGGGGCGCTCCCTCGCTTTCGCAAAAAGGAGCTCGTGGTCGTCGGCGGCGGAGACTCGGCCGTCGAAGAAGCGAACTACCTCACCAACTTCGCCTCGAAAGTCTATTTGGTGCATCGCCGCGATAAACTTCGCGCGAGCAAGATCATGGCCGAGCGCGCCTTGGCGAACGCGAAGATCGAGCTCACGTGGAACAGCGCCGTCGTCGAGTGCCAAGGGAACGACAAGGAAGGGCTCACCTCGGTGACGCTCCAGAGCACGCTCGACGGCTCGACGCGCAACCTCCCGGCGGCCGGCATGTTCGTCGCCATCGGGCACACCCCGAACACCGCCTTCCTTCACGGCAAGCTAACGACCAACGAGAAGGGCTACCTCAAGCTCACGGTGCCGTTCCGAACAAACACGAGCGTCGAAGGGGTGTTCGCCGCCGGCGACGTGGCCGACGACTACTATCGCCAAGCGATCACATCGGCCGGTAGCGGCTGCATGGCGGCGCTCGATGCCGAACGCTGGCTTGCGGCTCACGAGTAACTCGATTCACCACCCACGCGGGAGAGTTCACGGATGGAAAAGGTCCCAGCGAAGATCAGCGTAGCCGAAGCTCGCAAGGCGGCCGCCGTCGGACGCGAGGTGTTGCTCGAAGGCTGGATCCGCACGCGCCGCGACTCAAAGGGAGGTTTCAGCTTCCTCGAGCTCAACGACGGCTCGAGCCAAGGCAACGTGCAGATCATCGCCGATGCGACGTTGCCGAACTACGAAGACGTGATCAAGCATCTCGCGGCCGGCTACAGCGTCGGCGTCGAAGGCTTGGTGAAGGCATCGCAAGGGAAAGGCCAAGAGACGGAGATCGGGGCGACGAAAGTCACGCTCTACGGAACGGCCGACGTCGAGACCTATCCGCTGCAAAAGAAACAACATTCGTTCGAGTTTCTTCGGACGATCGCCCACCTGCGCCCGCGCACGAACACGTTCGGCGCGATCGCGCGCGTGCGGAATTGCGTGAGCCGTTCGATTCACGACTTCTTTCAAGAGCAAGGTTTCCTCTACGTCCATACGCCGATCATCACCGCCAGCGATTGCGAAGGGGCCGGCTCGATGTTCCGCGTGTCGACTCTTGATCCCGAGCGGTTGCCGCGGCTCCCTGCGAGCGCGGGGGGCAAGGTCGACTACAAGCAAGACTTCTTCGAGCGGCCGACCTACCTCACGGTAAGCGGTCAGCTGCAAGGAGAAACGCTGGCCTGCGCGCTCGGCAAGGTCTATACCTTCGGTCCGACGTTCCGTGCCGAGAACTCGAACACCACGCGACACTTGGCCGAGTTTTGGATGATCGAGCCGGAGATGGCGTTCTTCGATCTGCAAGACAACATGCGGCTGGCCGAAGCGTTTCTCAAGCGCATCTTCCGCGACGTGCTCGCCCGCTGCGGCGAAGACCTCAAGTTCTTCGCCGAGCGCATCGACAAGACCGCGATCGAAACGCTCGAGAAGATCGTGGCGGCGGATTTCGTCCGCTGCTCGTACACGGAAGCGGTCGACATTCTCATCGCCAGCGGCAAGAAGTTCGAGTTCCCGGTCAGCTGGGGCTGCGACCTCCAGGCCGAGCACGAACGCTACCTGACCGAAGAGAAATTCCAAGCTCCGACGATTCTCTACGATTATCCCCGCACGCTGAAGCCGTTCTACATGCGCGTCAACGACGACGGCAAGACGGTGCGCGCGATGGACATCCTCGTGCCGAAAGTCGGCGAGATCATCGGCGGCAGCCAGCGCGAAGAACGCTTAGACGTGCTCGAACAACGAATGGCCGAGCAAGGCCTGCACGCCGAACAGTATTCTTGGTACATCGACCTGCGCCGCTACGGCACCGTGCCGCACGCCGGCTTCGGCCTCGGTCTCGAGCGGGTCGTGCAGTTCATCACCGGCATGGCGAACATTCGAGACGTAATCCCGTATCCACGCACGCCGGGGAACGCCGAGTATTAAGCCGGCGCAGGTTTTTCGCCGGCCGTCTCGTCGACGACCAGGACGTGCCACTTGCCCGGCCCATGCACGCCGACGACGAGTTTCGACTCGATATCGCCGGTTTTGCTCGGGCCCGTGATCAGTGTGACGTTGCTCGGCCAGTCGCGCTTTGCCAGCCGTTCGCCGAGACGGTCGAACGCGTCGAACAAATCGGCCAGGATCTGCTCGCGGCTCACGATCGCGAGATAAACCGGCGGCACGAGGCTCGCCACCCGTTCGTTGCCGAACTCATGGGCCATGACAAGCGAGCCGGTTTCGGCGAGCGCGAACGTGCAGGAAGTGATGCCGATATCGGCGGCGAGCATGTCGCGGCGCTGCTCCGCACGGGCCTGCGGCGCAAGCAAGGCCGAGTCGATCTGCGTCACACGCTCCGTGCGCAGCCAGTCTGTGAGGCCGAAGCGGTCGAGGACCGGATGCCGCCAACAGAGGGCGCTGCGGGGCTCGTATATGCGAAAAATTTGCGCTGCCTCGCGACGAGCCGCTTCCATCGACGGCACGACGACCGGCCGCCCGCCGACCTTCGCAACTTCCGCAGTGAACCTGGCAACGAGATCTTCTTCAATGGTGCTGTAGCCCATCGCGCGCGTTACGGTCGGGTCGGCATGTACGCGGTAGCGCAAACCGGAGGTCGCCGCTTCGCGCACGCGAGCCAGAAAAGCTTCGCGATTCATTCCATCCCCTCCCTGCTCCACCAATCGCGGAAGCGCTCGCGGGCCGGAGCCGGAAAGTCGCGGTTCTTCGTCCAGCCGTGCAACGGGCCGGGCAATTTCTTCAGCCAGCCGCTCGGCAGGACTCGGCCGACGGTGCGCGTCGCCAGCCAAGTGAGGAAGCGATACAGTCGCGGGCTGCGCATGCTCCGGGCCCAGAGGCCGTAGGCTTGCGCTTCGGCCCAGTGCATCTCGCCCGGTTCTTTGTGGAGTTGGTCGCGGAGTTGGATGAGCATCTCGGGGATCGCGATCTTCACCGGACAAGCCGCTTGGCATGCGCCGCACAGACTCGAAGCGTGCGGCAAGTGGCGGTTGTTCGTCAGCCCGTCGTAGAGCGGCGTCAGCACCGCGCCGATCGGGCCGGAATACGTGCCGCCGTAGGCATGGCCGCCGATGTTGCGATAGATCGGGCAGACGTTCAAGCACGCCCCGCAACGAATGCAAAACAGGCTCTCGCGCAACGGCCCTTCGAGGATGCGCGTGCGCCCGTTATCCAACAGCACGACATGGAACTCGTCGGGGCCTTCGAGTTCGTCGGGCTTGCGCGGGCCGTTGGCGAGCGTCGTATAAATGGACAGCTTCTGTCCGGTCGCGGCCCGCGCGAGGACCTTTAAGAAGATCGGCAAGTCGGCGAGCTTCGGAATCACTTTCTCGATGCCGAGAATCGCGATGTGCAGCTTCGGCATCGTGACGGTGAGCCGCGCGTTCCCTTCGTTCGAGATCAGCACGATCGTGCCGGTTTCGGCGACGGCGAAGTTGGCGCCGGTAATGCCCGCATCGGCCGTGGCGAAAGCATCTCGCAAGCGAGTGCGAGCGTAGGCGCACAGGTCTTCCGGCGTGTTCGGCAAGGTTTCGCCGGCGTCGGTCGAGAGCAGTTGGTGAATCTCCGGCATGCGCAAGTGCAACGCCGGGGCCACGAGATGCGACGGCCGTTGCTTCGACAACTGCACGATGTATTCGCCCAAGTCGGTTTCGATCGGCTCGATGCCGGCCGCTTCGAGGGCGTCGTTCAGATGAATTTCTTCGGTCGTCATCGACTTGCTTTTGACGACCCGCTTCGCTCCGCGACTGCGCAGAATATCGGTCACGATGCGGCACGCGTCGTCCCCGTCGCCGGCATAGTGGACCTCTCCCCCGCGCTCGCGCACGCTCGCCTCGAGCGTTTCGAGATGGCCGGCAAGGTCGGCCAGGGTCGCGTCTTTGATTTGCCGAGCCAGTTCTCGCAGGGGAGCACTTTGGGGAAAGGTCTCCCAAGCTTCTCGGTTTCGCTTGGCAAGCGTGTCGCCGACGTTTGCCAACGACAATTGCAGGTTCGCGTCGACCAAGGCCTGCGACGAGGCCGTGAGAAATTCGTGGTGCGTTTGACGCGTGAAATCAGTTGTCGACATGCCGCCGGTCTACTCCGAGAGTTGCGTTAGCATGGCGAGCCAAGGAACCGCTCCGACGACGAACGCGAAGATCACGAGCGGCATCGGCGGATTCGAGCGTTTACGCTTCACGACGATCGGCGTCGTGACGAGCAGCAAGATGCCGACGATCGCCGCCGCGACCAACAAATACGCGGCGAACATCCGCAGCAAGTTGGCGCGCGGCTCGACGAACGCAACGTAGAGCCGAGCGGCCACGGAGCCGAGTTCGCACATCAGCGTGGTCGAGAGCATCGTAATCCAGGCTACGGTCAGGGCATCGACCGTCGGACGAACGACGAATTTCTTCTTCTGAGCGTGCCGTTGCGATTTTGTTTTCGACATGGCCGGGTGCGACTCGGGAGCAGGCTCTAGGTGGGCGATGCTCGCGATTCTACCGCATAACGAAACCGGCCGCGATCAGCGATATGCTTCTCGACCAAGGATCAAGAAGAATTAATATCGCCGACCGCGGCCGATGAAATATCGATTTCGATACATCTAACGCGATGTACCGCCGTTAAATCATACGCGGATTGCGGAGATTACACGCCGCGATACGTGACGAGCACTTCGCCGCACTTCTTATAGCGGATCGTCACGGACACGCCGCAGCACCAATCGTAGGTCACAAGCCCTTCGCCGATCAGCGTCTTACGACAATCCACTTTCGGCTCGCCGCAGCAACAGGCCGGCAAGCAAACCGGAACGTCGACCGGGCAGCAGGTGCAAGGGTTCTTCGTGGCGAGCACGAGCTTCACCGGCGGCTTGCAGCATTTGTCGCGGCAGAGCCGGCTGAGGTCGAGCAAGGCATGGCGATACTTGATGCACGGCGTCGGGCAGCAAACGCAGGGGGTCGAGGCAATCGTCGTGCAGCCCGGCGCGGCGACGCCGACCGAGGCTTGGTCGGGAATCGGCTTCGGCATCGCTTCGGGTGCTTTGCCGAGCTTGAGCAAACTCTTGGCTTCGACGTTCGCAACTGAGAACGTCAGCGCGACGAGGCCGATGGTGCAGGCGGAAATCAAGCGATAAATCATAGTCGTCTCCCCTTCTTAAATCCGTTTCCGAAAATCAAATGTCGAACTCCGTAGAATCGCCAAGATCGTTACCAAGCGCCGCGCGCACAAGGCCCCAACAAAGAGGGGAAATAGAGCCCAGCGGCCCTAATCGACTTGGAAATAAAGGCTTAGCGCTCGAAATAAAAGCTGCTTAGTTTCGCTTACTCCCGGATTTTTCCGCAAAAAATCACTCTCGATCGCCCGGAATCGAGCTTCGTTTGCTCCGACCCGATTCGCGACCTAGAGTTACGATGGCGGTTTCACATCGCCTCACTTCCGCCTTGCACTCGCCCGAACAGCACTTCTCCCACGACTCCACCATGACCGCGGACGTTCTGACCGAGAATCGGTCGGTATTGCGCGATATCGATACGGCCCTGGAGCCGATGCGTCGTAAGCATCGCGACTTACAGACGTTCATGGCGTCGCAATTGGAACGCTTGGAGATGTTGGCCGGCCGGCTCGATGAGCGCGAGCGTGAACAGCGCGACCAGACCGAGCTGCTAGCTCAAGAGCGGAACGCTTTAGATGTAGAATGGGCTCGGCTCGACTCCCTCATCGAATCGGCGCAAGCGAACGCCTTGGAGATTCGCCAAGAAAAACAACGCCTCGACACCCTCTCGCGCGATCACTTCGACGGCCCGCAACTGCGTGAATTGAAGCATTTGCGCGAAGAGATCGAGCAGCTGTCGCATGAGCGGCGCGTCGTCGAGAACGAACTAGAAGCGGCCCAGCGAAAAGTCGGACAACTCGCCGATACGGCCGTCGAACTCTCCGAGACCCGCGCCGAACTTGCGGCTACGCAAAGTGATCTCGAACGCTTGCGCCGCGAGCCGTCGCGCATCGACGCGGCCGGCCTGGCTGAGCTCCAGCATCGCCTGGCCGTAGCGCAGGAAGACCGCGAACGGCTCTCCGGCGAAGTCCGGCGGCTTAAACAACGAGAAGCGGAGCTGCAAAAACAACGGGACGAAGACAACCGGCGTTACACCGACGAGCGACTGGACTGGCTCACCGAGCTGCGCTCGCTACGGCGCTCGTTCGAGCTGAAGCCGGCGACCACGGCCGAGACGCGCGAAGCCTCACCGGAAGCGATCCCGCCGCCGAAACCGGAGGAACAGAACCCCTTCGATCAGGTTCTCGATCAATTCGAAGCAGTCAAACGAGACGCTGCCAAACGGAGAGCGAAAAAACTCTAAACGCGATCGTCGCCCCCCCTTTCATCCACACTCAGCCTGCTACCACATCACCTCAGGATCTTCATCAGTGAGCCGACAAGACCGACGCCCCTACTTGATTCGCAACGACGGAGCACATCGGGACGCCGCAGGAGGGGTCGAGCTGCGCGAAGCGCCGGCGGAGTTGCTGCCGCTCGGCAATCCACAGGTGTTGGAAAAGTTCGAAGAGCTCGACGACTTGGTCTTCGATGCGATCGCCGGGCGCTCGCAAGCCGTGGAACAGTTGCGAAAGGCGTGGCCCGAGGCGCTTGCGCTGGTGGGTCCGGCCCTGGTCGAGGAATCGCGCGACGCCTACTTGCAGCACGCGCTCAACAAGTGGCTCGACTGCACCGAAGGGGGAACCGCTCCGAGCCCAAAGCTCGCCGTCACGCTGATGGACGTGCTCACGGTCTTAATGGCGTACCAGCCGGAATAGCGTGGTACGTTCACAGCGACTCTTGCCGAGTTCTTAGCTCTCGATCAATTTGCGAAACGACTTGAACAGGTAGCTGCTGTCGTGCGGACCGGCCGACGCTTCCGGATGGTACTGCACGCAGAACGCCGGGGCCGATTTGTGGCGGAGCCCTTCGATCGTGTCGTCGTTCAAGTTGCGATGCGTCACTTCGAGTTCGCTCGGCAAGGTGTCTTCGTCGACCGCGAACCCGTGGTTTTGCGACGTGATCTCGACGACGCCGTTCTGCAGGTTCATCACCGGCTGGTTGGCGCCTCGATGCCCGAACTTGAGCTTAAACGTCTTCGCGCCGCAGGCCAGCGACAGCAACTGATGACCGAGGCAAATACCGAAGATCGGCTTCTTCCCCAGCACCCCCTGAATCGTTTCAACGGCATAGCGGAGCGGTTCCGGATCGCCGGGTCCATTGGAAAGAAACACGCCGTCGGGCTTCGCCCCTAAGACATCCGCGCTCGTCGCCGTGCCGGGCAAGATCGTAACGCGAAACCCTTCGTTCAACAGGTAACGCGGGATATTCCATTTCATGCCGTAGTCGAGCGCCACGATATGCGGCTTGCCGGCTTCGTCGGCCGTCGACATCCGGTTGGCGTCGAGCGTCATCCAAGGGCTGAGGTCTTCGCTCCACTTCCGCGCTTGCTCCGGCATCACTTCGCGCACCAAGTCTCGTCCGTTGAGCCCCGGCGAGGCTTTCGCCTTCGCCACCAAGCTCCGATCGTCGAGATCGCGCGTCGACAGAATCCCCTTCATCGCGCCGGTCGTCCGGATGCGGCGCACCAGTGCGCGCGTGTCGATCCCTTCGATACCGAGCACGTTATGCTTCTTGAGGTACGAGCTGAGATCGTCGCTGGCGCGAAAGTTGCTGACCCGGCCGCTGAGCTCCTTCACGATGAAGCCCGACAGATGCGGCTTCGGACTTTCGAGGTCTTCGTCGTTGACGCCGTAGTTGCCGATTTGCGGATACGTCATCGTGACGATTTGTCCGCGATAACTCGGATCGGTCAAGATCTCCTGGTAGCCGGTCATCGAGGTGTTGAAGCAAACTTCACCATCGACTTCCCCATCGGCACCGAACGAGTAACCGGTGTAAACGGTACCGTCTTCCAAAGCGAGCTTGGCAACTTGAGACATGTCGTCGTCGTTTCCTCTCCGCAAAGTTCGTCGCGCGAAAATTCTTCAATCCGATTTCGAGTGCGTCATCGCTACCGATGGCGCCGCATCGAAACAAACAAATGGCGAAGTTCAGCCATCTCCGAGCGGGTCTCCTAAAGTCGCCCTAAAGGGGGACCGATAGGAATCATAAGGCTGTGGGTCTCCGGAAACAGGGTCACACTTGAATTCGGACAGCCATTGAGGATTCTTGCCCCGGCGAGCAAGGATCCTCTTTTTATGCGCCGATCTCCAGCCGCGACCCCGGTATCCGAGGGCGGGGAGATTATATCGCAGTGCCGGCATGCGGGCTAGCACTCGCGCAAAACGCGCAGGCAACGCAAAGAACGTCCCATTTCCAGACGCGTAAGAACTGCCGGCGGTGAATCGCCTGCTTATTTTTGCGCTGGCGCAATCGGCGCCTCGGGCTTCTCTTCCGCTTTCGTCTCGCCGGTCAAGCAGCGGTGGATCATCCGCACGGCTTGCCGCAGCCGATTCTCGTTTTCGACCAGCGCCATCCGCAGATACCCTTCGCCGGCAGGCCCGAAACCGGTGCCCGGGCTCACGGCCACGCCCCCCTCTTCGAGCAACTTCATCGCAAACTGGAGGGTGTCCATGTTCGCGAGATATTGCTCGGGAATCTTGGCCCAGACGAACATCCCGGCCCGCGGCGGGCTGACGTTCCAACCGATGCGCCGCAACCCTTCGACCATCACGTCGCGTCGGCGTTGATAAATCTTCGCTTGCGATTCGACGTTCGCTTCCGTGTTGCGCAAGGCCATGATCGCGGCGATCTGAATCGCTTGGAACATGCCGTAGTCGTAGTAGGCTTTGATCGTGGCGAGGGCCTTCACCATTTCGGCGTTGCCGCAGGCATAGCCGACGCGCCAGCCGGCCATGTTGTAGCCCTTGCTCATCGTCGTGAATTCGACGCCGACATCCTTTGCGCCCGGCGCCGAGAGAAAACTCGGCGGCACGTAGCCGTCGAAGGCGACGTCGGCATACGCCGAATCGCTGATGACCATGAAGCCGTAGCGTTTGGCGAGCTTCACGACCTCGACGAAGAACTCCTGGTCGACGGTCGCCCCGCTCGGATTGTGCGGGTAGTTGACGATGAGCATCTTCGGGCGCGGATGCAAATGCTGGCAGGTGTACGCGACGTTCGAGAGAAACTTCTCGCTATCGGCGACATCGAGCGTGATGCAATTACCCGACGCTAGCGCGACGGCATAGACGTGCGCGGGAAAGTAGGGTGCCGGCACGATCGCCGTGTCGCCGGGCCCCATCATCGCCAAGCACATGTGGCTGAAGCCTTCTTTCGATCCGAGACAGACGACGATTTCCTTTTCCGGATCGAGCCGTACCCCATGCTTGCGGAGATACTTGCCGGCGACTTCGCGCCGCAGATTCAGAATGCCGATCGATTGGCTGTAGCCGTGGTTGCGCGGATCGCGCGCGGCTTCGATCAATTTTTCGATCACCAACTCATGCGGCGGCTCCGACGGATTTCCCATCCCGAGATCGATCACGTCTTCGCCGGCACGTCGCTTAGCTTGGAGCGCGCCGTTGATTCTGGCGAACAAATACGCCGGCAACCGGCTCATCCGTTCGGCGGGAGAAATCTTAAACGGTTCGGAGCCGGGCACGCTGGGATTGGTCATGACGTTCGCAAAGCTGGAGGCGAAAGAAGGTACTTTCCCTAGAATACACCCTGGTACTCCAAAGGGAAACGCCGGTTGAGCCCGCCGGCGCGGCGACAGGCAACCAGACACCTAGCGGCCGGCAAAAGTTCGCCGCAGCGAGCGCGGATTCAAGCCCCGCGCCCCCGCACCGTACTCCGCTTGCGGGTTCCGCGAACCGAGTATCCTTACGCCGCGTCTACCGCTGTTTCACCGGCGCAACATACCCCGCCTGCACGGCACCACCCACGGCGGCTTCTTTCGTCCCCCCCTCGATGCTCTTGCCGAGCGAGGGAGATTGCACCGTACCGGCGATGAAGTTGTCGATGCGGGCCGTGTCTTGCAAGCGGCGGTATTCTCGCGCCATCGACACCCGCAGCTTCTTCTCGTAGACGTCTTCGCGAATCATGTCGCGTACTTCGGCGAAGTCGATGTTGCGCGGCTGCGTATAGCCTTCGCAAAACAAAACGACGAACGATTCGTCGACTTGGATGATGCCCGACATTTCGCCCGGCTTCAAAGCGAACGCTTCCTTTTCCAACAACGGTTGCCCGCCGTGCCGTTGCAATGGCGGCACTTCACCCCGCAGCGCGCGGCTTACGCTATCGACCGAGTATTGCTCGGCCAGCACGCCGAAGTGTTCCGCGGTCGGGTTATCGCGCGCCAGCTCCCACACTTCTTGCGCCTTGCGCATCTGATTATGCACGATCGCGCTGCACTTCACGCGCGGGCCGTAGTTCGCCTCGAAGCCCTTTTGCAGATCTTCGTCCGTCACCTGCACCGACGGCGCGACGAGCTTCTTCAAAGCCACGCTCGGCCATACCGTGTCGTGAACGTATTGCTCGAACGGAATCTTTTGCTTTTCGGTGATCTCTTTGATCCAGCCTGCGACGTCGGGCTCGTTGCCGCCGGGTTGCGTCGTCTTCCCCATCGCCAGTGCGGCGCGAGCGATCTCGGCGTCGATGTCTTGCTGCATCACTTCCAAATGCCCTTGCGTGAGAGCATGCGAGAGTAGTGTCCGGCCGATCATCCCTTCGAGCACTTCCTTGCCGTTGCGAAGCATGCACTCTTCGGCGAGCGAAGCGGTCGAGAGGACCCGACCGTTGACATGCGCGGCGACTTCCGGCTGCTGGGCCCGACGTGCCGGGTCCATGTAGACCATGTCCAACTGCGATTGCGACTTGATGTGGTTGAACACTTCGGCGGAAGCGAGCCGCAGCTTTTTATCGCGAACCGCATCGCTTAGAACCTGTTGCACCTTCTCCAGCGGCATCGCGCGGGCCGGAATCTGGTTCTCGCACTTCAAAATCACGAACTGCTGCCCTACCGCGACGATCTGAGAAACTTCCCCGGGGCGGAGCGCAAACGCGACTTTCTCCAACGCGGGATCGCCCATGTGCATCTTGATCGGCTGAATCAAACCCTTGGCGCTGGCGCTGTTC